>DATLLB010000739.1:0-6500 GCA_035538075.1 Enhygromyxa sp. | reverse complement strand
GATCACGCCGCACTCCTCGCCGGCCGGCTCGCCGTCGCATTTGCTGTCGTGACACTCAGCCAGATCCTCGTCGTATTTGTCGTGGTTGTCGGTGTCGACGACCATCACGTGATAGTCCTCGACGACCTGGCTCTGAATCGTGGCAATGAACTCGGGGAAGCTGGTCTCGAGGTTTTGCTGCTCGTCGCCCATCGAGATCGAGTTGTCGATCACGAACAGGAAGTCGACCTTCGAGCAGCCGTCCTCGAGCACCCCGTCGTCGACGCCCGTGTCGGTTGGCAGCGTGTCGAGCTTGATCCCGCCCGAGTCGCCGTCGCCGTCACCCGGATCGCCGTCGCCCGGATCGCCATCGCCCGGATCACCGTCGCCATCGCCGTCCTGCGAGGAAGCTTCGCTCTCGCCGTCGAGCGTGGCCGCTTCCATGCCCGACGCCGTATAGAGGGTTGGGCCGCGGTCCTCGGATCCACAGGCGAACAGCAGCGTGGCACCCCAGAGAATCGAAATCGAATGACGCATCGACAACCTCGCCGCGAGCGTAACCGAGCCGGTCAGGCCAACGGCGAGATCCGACAATCCCGCAGGAGAACGTTGGTATCAGAGCGTCTTGAGGTACTCGAGCACGGCCCTGCGCTCGTCGTCGCTGAACTGATCGCCGAACGTGTGCCCGCCGTTGCCGTAGCCGAACAGCGTGGTGTCGTAGATGTACTTGCGCTCGCTCGCGGTCGCCTCGGATTGGGCGACGGCTGGCTCCCACGGCCAGCCCAGGGCGCTCTCGTCAAAGTTGGTGCTGTCGTAGTCGACGCGACGCCAGTAGCTCGGCCGTGCGCTGCTATTCAACACCAGCTCGATGCTGGGCACCGAGCCGTTGTGAAAGTACGGCGCCGTCGCCCAGATGCCGTCGAGCGGCGGCGCGGTGTAGCCGGGCACCGGTCCGTTGGTCTCGATCTGGCTGAACATGCCGTAGTACGACTCGTTGAACCATTCTTGCAGGTAGTGATAGAAGCCGCCCGCGCTGGCGCTGTCGACGAACGCGGAGTCGGTGCCGATGACCTCGATCGGGATCAGCAGATTGGGGAAGGTCTCGTCGGCAGGGTCGTCGGCGTAGGTGCCGTGGCAGCCAGCGCAGTTGCACTCGAACAGCGCTTGACCCTCGGCCGCCAGCGCGTCGTCGATCGCAAACGGATATTCGGGCGCCTCGAGCGAGGCCACATAGGCCTGAATGTCGGCGAAGTAATCGACGACCGGGGCCGCCTCCTCGACGCTGTCGGTGCACAGCGACGAAGCCAGCACCATGGTCCCGCGGTGATCGTCGCGCGACATGCCGTTGGCGAAGTGCGTCGCCTTCTTGGCGTTGCGCAACCACGGCGGCACGTCGGCCGGCACGATCAAATCGGTGGAGAGCTCGAACTGCGGCTCGTCGTGCCACGCCAGCGTCTGCGCGTCGCGGTGCGAGAGCAGCACGATCGCGAACATCACCGCCGGGTTGGCGCCGATCGTGGCCATCTCCGAGTAGGGTCCGAGCGCGGCCGCGCGAGCCTTGAACTTGTTGAACGAGATGTTGGCGTCGCTGGTCTCCGGCAGGTCGGGCAGCGGATCGAGCGTCTGCTGGAGCGGCGTGGTGAAGTCGGCCGCGACCTTGCCGAGCCCGACGATCAGCTCGCCGTTGAAGTAGCCCGCATGGCACTGCAGGCAGTTGGAGACCACCGACTCGCTGCCGTCGTCGTTGGTGACCACGTTCCAGGCGTGGCCGACCTCGGCGTTCTTGCCCTCGCGTCCGGGCAGCGGCTCCTCGACGCCGAGCACACCCTCGGCCAGGCCGAACAGATCCCACGGGATGCCGCAGCTGACGTAGTCCTCGGTCAACAGCGCCTGATAGCCAGCCTCGGGATCGCCGGGCGGCAGCTCGGGCATCTCGAGCGGATGGCCGGCCTGCCACGGACCGACGGCGCAGCTGTCGTCGCCGTCGCCATCCCCGTCGCCATCGCCATCGCCATCGCCGTCGCCCGAGCTCTCGCTCTCGTCGGCGACGCTGTCGGCCTCGTCTGCCGGTGGATCACCCGCGCAGGCGCTGAGCAGCACGCAGAGGACGATCGGAGCGCGAAGCGTAGTGTGCATGGGCAGCAGGGTACCGCATCACGGCGCCTCGAAGCCGAGGATGCGCACGCGAGCGCTCGCGGCTCGCTCGAGCGGGGCGTCGAGGAGCACCCAGCCCTCGCGGGTCGCATCCGCGGGCACGCGATCCATCTCCAGTTGACCGCGGGCGGCTTCGTCGTTGGGCAGGCTGACCTCGACGATCACGGCGCGCGCAGGCGACTCGCCGTGGTTGTGCACGTACACGGGGATCCGCACGCCCGCCTGAGTCGCCTCGGCGTCGCCGAGCGAAGCGCGGAGATCGGGCGGCGCGTGCTGATGGTGCGCGGCGGCTCCGATCAAATAGATCACGATCGCGAGCGTGAGCAGCAGCGACACCCCGAACACGGCCCACTCGAGGCCGTTCTTCCCCTCGGCTTCGGTCATTGCAGCAACATCCTCCCCGCCGAGGCGCCGAGCGTGGCGACCGATCCGAGCACGACCGTCTGGCCGATGATCATCCCGACGCCGACCTGCTCGAACCGACCAAAGAAGCCCAGCAGCGCGGCCGAGGCCAGCAGCGCGGCCGCGTAGGTGATCGCCGTCCAGCGCAGCACGTGCGGCCAACCGACGTCGCTGGCCGGCTTGGCGCCCAGAAAGTCGCTGAAGAAGAGCACGACCATCGCGAGCATGATCGAGAGCGCGATCATGCCGAGCAGGCGGCCGGGCGTGGCCTCGCTGGCCAGCAACGGGATCTCCTCGGTCGGCGCGACGTTGGCCGCGACCAGCACCGCGCCGCACGAGGCCAGCGCGAGCTGATCCAGCAGCGCACGCCACGGCTGCTCGCGTGGCGGTCGTTCGTCCGCCATCCCCTGCTCCGCCGCCGATCCGGCGCCCAGCTCCGCGGTCCCGATCGAAACACCGATCGCGACCACCACCGCCTCGGTCACGATCTTGCCGATGATCTCGTCGATCGGCATCGCCAATGTGATGCGCCCGAGCAGCCACAGCGAGCCGGCGGCGACGACGATGCCGAGCCCCAACTCCTCGACCGACTCGATCACGGTGTCGAGCACGCGCGCGTCCCTGCGCAGACCGGCGTAGCGGTTGTAGCCGATCAGCAAGAGCAACGTGGCGCACACGCCCGCGAGCAGGCGCCCCGGCGGCAGCACGAAGCCCGCCCACCAGACCTCCATCGTGAACAGCAAGGGCATGCTGAAGAACAGCCCGCCGACGATGCCGCGCGCGTACTCCTGCGCCGATTGCCGCCAGGGTCGCCTGCCGCGCTGGGCCATTCGCCCTGTGAGGTACAAGCCTCGTGCCAGCCGCGGCGTGGTATCCATGCGCCGCTTTGGGCTACCGCAGCCTCAGCGAGTGCGTCCGCGATCTCGAGCGCCACGGTCAGCTGGTTCGCATCGCCGAGCCGCTCGATCCCAAGCTGGTGATCCCCGAGATCCAGCGGCGGCTCTACGCGGCGCAGGGGCCCGCGGTGTTGTTCGAGCGGGTCGAGGGCAGCCCGTTTCCGGCGGTGACCAATCTGTTCGGGACGCTCGAGCGCTGTCGCTTCTTGTTTCGCGACAGCCTCGCGCTGGTCGAGGCGGCGATCACCGCCAAGGCCGATCCCACCGCGGTGCTGCGGGCCCCGTGGAAATTCTGGCGCTTGCCGTTCGGGCTGCGCTCGCTGCCGCGGACTCGACTCGTGCGTACGCCCGTGCTGGCTCGCACGACCACGCTCGATCGCCTGCCGCAGATCGTCAGCTGGCCCGACGACGGCGGCGCCTTCATCACGCTGCCGCAGGTCTACAGCGAGGACCCCGACGATCCGCGACCGCTGCGATCGAACCTCGGGATGTATCGCATTCAGATCTCGGGCAACGACTACGCGGCCGACGAGGTCGGGCTGCACTATCAGATCCATCGAGGCATCGGCGTCCACCACAGCGCGGCGGCGCGGCGCGGTGAGCCGCTGAAGGTCAGCATCTTCGTGGGCGGGCCACCGGCGCACACCTTCGCGGCCGTGATGCCGCTGCCCGAGGGGCTCTCGGAGCTGGTGTTCGCGGGCATGCTCGCGCGCCGACGCGTGCGGCTGTGCGAGCGCGACGGCTTTCGCATCGCCTGCGACGCGGACTTCTGCATCGTCGGCACCATCGATCCGAGCGCGACCAAGCCCGAGGGGCCGTTCGGCGATCACCTGGGCTATTACTCGCTGCGCCACGAATTTCCGGTCATGCGGGTGCACGCGGTCTACCACCGCGAGGACGCGATCTGGCCGCTCACCGTCGTCGGTCGGCCGCCGCAGGAGGACACCAGCTTTGGCAAGCTCATCCACGAGCTGACCGGGCCGATGGTGCCGGCCTCGATCCCGGGGCTGCATGCGATGCACGCCGTGGACGCGGCCGGCGTGCACCCGCTGCTGCTGGCGATCGGCTCGGAGCGCTATGTGCCGTATCGACCCGATCGACCGCAGGAGCTGCTGACCATCGCCAACGCGATCCTCGGGTTCAATCAGGCGTCGCTGGCCAAGTACCTGTTGATCGTCGCGCGCGACGATGATCCCGAGCTCGACGTCGAGGACGAGGGCGCGTTCTTGCAGCACCTGCTGCGGCGGGTCGACTGGACTCGCGATCTGCACTTTCAGACCAAGACGACCATCGACACGCTCGACTACTCGGGCACCGGGCTCAACGCCGGATCCAAGCTGGTGATCGCCGCGCGGGGTCCGGCGATTCGCGAGCTCGCGCGCGAGCGCCCTGCCCTCGAGCTGCCGATCGGGTTCGCCGGGATCGAGCTGGCGCTGCCCGGCGTGCTAGCGATCGGCGGGCCCGGCTTTGCGCAGGCGACCGGGTATCGCGAGGCCGAGCAGCTCGCCGACTCGCTCGCGCACCAACGCGATCGGCTGGGCGGGATCGCGTTGATCGTGCTGGTCGACGATCCGCAATTCACCGCGCGCTCGCTCGCGAATCTGCTGTGGGTGACCTTCACGCGCAGCAACCCGAGCCACGATGTGCACGGCGTGGGCGCGACGATCGAGCACAAGCACTGGGGCTGCGTCGGGCCGCTGATCATCGACGCGCGGATCAAGCCCTGGCACGCGCCGCCGCTGATCGAGGATCCGCAGGTGACCGCGAAGGTCGACGCGCTCGCGCGCACAGGAGGGCCACTGCATGGATTGTTTTCGTGACGACTACCCGGCCGCGCACAGCATGGACACCTCGTGGTTCGCCGCCGACGAGCACGGTCGCGTCGCCGTGTTCGACTCGGATGAGCACGGCGCAGTGCCCCACGCCGCGATCAGCCTCGGCGGCGCGGGTGATCCGGATCCCGAGGCCGATGAGATCTGCAAGCTGCTCGCGCTCGACGAGGACGGCTACGATGCGATCTACGAGAGCGGCCCGTTCTTCCACTATCGCAACGGCGATTGTGGTGATCCGGGCCACTACGAACGCACTGACCACGCGCCCGCTCAGCCGGTCAACGTCGCCGCGCTGCCGGGGCCGCTGCGGGCGAAGATGCTGCGACTGCCGGTCGACTTCACGACCGCAGCGACCCTGCACCTCGCGGACTTCATGACCGACGGCGAGGCGGACATCTGGGGCGATTCCACGCTACGCGGAGAGCCGCTCGGTTCTTCCAACTTCGTGCCCGGCTCTTCCAGCACGGGCAATCGCTCGGGCGTGGGCTGGGTCGTGGTGATCGTGCTGGCCCTGGCCGCCGCGTTGCTGGCCGGGATCCTGACCGCTGGTTGAGCGCTCGAGCAGCGGAACCTTGGCGGTCGTGCGAAGTCGCTCCGTTTCGTGCAACGGGCCTCGACGTCGATCCAACAACCGTTGACCAGGCGCCCGATGGAGTGTGAGCCTCGACGGGCGATGGCTCGCTCCTCGAAACCTGTGTTGGGCCTCTGGCTGTTGTTCGTGTGTGTGTGGCTCTCGCTCGGCTGTCGGACGCGCCAGGCAGGGCTCGGCGACGAGCCGCCCAAGATCGACGCCAACACGCCCGTGCTCGCGATCTTCGATCCCGCCACGCTCGCCGGTCCGGCTGCGACCGGGATCAATCTCGAGGGTGCGGTGGCCGGGCCTCCGCAGGCGCCTGCGCCCAAGGCTCTACCCGCGCCGCAGGTCGTCGACTACGGCCCGACCGCGGAGACCTCCGAGTACCCGACCATTCAGATCCGCTTCAATCGCCCGATGGTCGCGTTCGGGGAGAAGCAGCGAGTCAGCGCAAAGGAGGCCGGCTTCACCATCAATCCGCCGATCGACGGCCACGCATACTGGGCGGATTCGTATCGGTTGGTGTTCGAGCCGCTCGATCCGCTACCGCTCGCGAGCGAGTACGAGGTCTCGTTCGACCGCAAGATCGCCGCGATCGATGGACCCGAGCTCGATGTGAAGCTGCGCTGGAGCTTCGGCTCGCAGGTTCCGACCGTGAGCGTG
>DATLLB010000738.1:0-4311 GCA_035538075.1 Enhygromyxa sp. | reverse complement strand
CGTGCACGACCGCCTCGAGGCTGCCGAGCAGGAACGCGCGGGCGCGGTCATTCAGTTCGAGGCCTATCAGACGATGCTGCGCCCCGAGGACTCGTCGGCGCTCGCTCGCGTGCAGGTGGTGCCGTCGAGCACCACGGCCGCAGCCTCGGTCGCCGAGCTGATCGAGCGTCAGCGTCAGCAGCTCTCGTTGCCGCGCGTCGACAAGCAATTCGAGATCGGCCGCGAGCGCGCGTACTTGAGCGAGATCGAGGCCCACGTGGCGAAGCTCGACGAGGCCAGCCTCGACCGCACTCGCGCGTTCCTGCTCGGCAGCCTCGAGGCGGTCGTGCACGGCCCCACGCAGGCGCTCAACACCCGCGCGCGCGAGGACGAAGACCTCGTGGAGTTCAAGCGCCGCTGGGTCGTTGCGATCCGCTGGGGTCTGCTCGGCGGCGGCGCGCTGTTCATCCTCACGATGACGATCATGGTTTGGCGCAACCAACGAACGCTCGAGCGGCAGACCAACGACGCGCTCGGGCTGGTGCCGGGCTCGTCGCCCGGCGACGACGAGGTGTTCGCCGATCAATCCCTCGCGATCGTACGCGCACGCAGGCAGGTGCTCGCGCGCGGAGCCTTCACCATCGGCCTGTCGATCGCGGCGCTGATCATGACTGTAGCGATGCTCGAGAGCCTGGTCTGGAAGTACTGATGACCCACGCACGAACGCCCCGCGCGATGATCCTCGCCGCCGGATACGGCACTCGGCTCGGCGAGCTGAGCAAGGCCCGACCCAAGCCGATGCTGCCGATCTGCGACGCCCCGCTGGTGCGCTGGGCGGTGCTGTGGCTGCGGGCCCAGGGCGTGCGCGAGATCGTCATCAACCTCCATCACCTCGGCGAGCAGATCGTCGCCGATCTCGGCGACGGCTCGGCGCTCGGGGTTGCGATCGCCTACTCGCACGAAGAGGGGCTGATCCTCGGCACCGGTGGCGGCCTGCGCAAGGCCAAGCCCCTGCTCGATGATGGTCACGACACGCCGATCGTGGTCGTCAACGGCAAGATCCTCGTCGACCTCGCGCTCGGTCCGGTGCTCGCCGCTCATCGCCAGCGCAGCGCCGAGGCGACCATGGTCCTGCGCAGCGACGCCGAGGGCATCTGGGGCGGCACGCTGGCCGCCGATCTCGAGCGCGGCGTGCTTGCGACCTTTCTGGGTGAGACCCAGCCCGACGCGCAGCCCGGCCCGGCGATGATGTTCACCGGCATCCACGTGATGCAGCCGAGCTTCATCGATCGGGTCCCGCCCGACGGCGAGCAGTGCATCGTTCGCACCGCCTACCGCCAGCTGTTTCACGAGCCGCGCGGCGTCGACGTGCACACGCACGCGGGTTACTGGTGGGAGCACTCGACGATCGAGCGCTACCTGCAGGGCATCGCCAACGTGCTCGATGGTCGCGCCAACTTGCCGTGGGCCGAGCGACCGGTGGTCGGTGTCGACCCCTCGGCGATCGTCGAGCTTGGCGTCGAGATCGACGCGCGCGTGTACGTGGGACCCGGGGCGCGGATCGGCGCCGGGGCCAAGCTCGGGCCGCACACCCAGATCGGCGCAGCGGCCGTCGTCGCGCCCGGCGTCCGCGTGGAGCGAGCGGCGGTGTGGCCGGGTGCCACCCTCGAGCGCGACCTCGAGGCCGGCGTCTGCATGTGAGTCAGCTCGATCGTCGGGCCCTCGCTCGACTCCTTCGCTCGGGGGTTGACGCGTCGATCGAGGTGGCCACGTTCACGCGCGGGTCGAGGCCAAGCACGACAGCGCCTCGAGAACCCAGTCACGGCCCATCCATTTGGGCCGTGCAGACACAGTAACCCGGTCGCGAATGCGACCACCCGTCTCGGTTTGCGCGAGCTCGATCAGCTCGACGAACCGCAGCAGGGCCCCGTCACGCCAACAGGAGTTCGTCATGTTGATGCACCGCTTCAATCCCACCGATCACTTCCGGACGATGGACATGTTGTTCGACGCGATCATGCCCCCGGCCGGACGTCGAGCCACGCACTTCGCTCGCAAGACCGGCAAGATCAGCCTCGAGGAAGCCGAGCACGCGTTCACGCTGCGCGCCGAGCTGCCCGGCCTCGACAACGCCTCGTTGGAGCTGTCGGTCGGGGAGGACTGGATCGAGCTGCAGGCCAAGCGCGAGGTGAAGGTGCCGGACGGCTACGAGCCGATCCGCCGCGAGCGAACCAACTACGAGTTCTCGCGCCGCATCACCTTGCCCAAGCGCGTCGACGGTGAGCATGTCGAGGCCAAGCTGGTCGACGGCGTGCTGACCGTGACCCTGCCCAAGCACGCCAACGCTCAACCGCGACAGATCACCGTCAAGGCCGCATGAGGAGGTTGACCATGTCCACGCAGAACAAGACCGTCGTGTACCCGCTCGTCGACGTGTTCGAGAGCAACAAGGAATTCTTGCTGGTCGCCGATCTGCCCGGCGTCGCCAAGGAGGCGCTGGAGATCACCGTCGAGGGTGGCCAGCTCGAGCTCCGCGCCGAGACCGACAGCTTGGAGTACCGCCGCAGCTTCGCGCTCGGCGACGACGTCGACCTCGACGCGATCGAGGCCAAGCTGGAGCGCGGCGAGCTGGAGCTGCACCTGCCCAAGCGCGCCGAAGCGCAGGTCCGCAAGATCGCCATCAAGAGCTGAACGCGCCCCCCGCGGCCCCAGAGGGAGGTCAGCGCGCATGGCGCTGACCTCTCTCCAGCGTTGATCGGGCGCTGTGCGACATGGTAGCTTCCATTGCCAAGCCACTCTCAGGCCGAGATCGGTCGCAGGCTTCGCTCGTCCGGAGGACACATGTCGGTCGCAGAGATCCAAGACAACAAGTGGGAAGTCCAGGCCAGCAAGGTGCAGCTCTTCACCGCGCAGGGCATCGGCCTGATGGCGATGATGGCCGCTTTCGTGCTGTTCTTCACCTGGGTGACCATCTACTCGGTCATCGGCGCCTTCACCGACGCCAAGACCATGGACTTCGACAAGAAGCAGAAGGTCGACGCGGACGGCAAGGCCGTCCAGAAGACCGCGGAGTAGTCAGCGGCGCAGCAGCCCAACAAAGCTGAGCTGTTGGCCAATACCAGCGCCGTCGCGCCGGTATGAAAAGTAGATCTCCGGAGACGCGTGGGTGCAGCCGCCCACGCGTTCGATTTGGTTGGCAGGAAGTCCGGCGTCCTGCAGCTGAGCCCGCACGCACGCGACCAAGTCGACGTGCGGTTTTTCGTACCCGGCTCGGGCCACGAAGCGCTCATCGAACTCCGCGGCGACCTCCTCGCCGACCTCGAACGCATCGACCTCGATGCACGGGCCGATCGCCGCGAGCAGATCTCCGGGATCGGCCCCCGCCGCACACAAGGTCTCGACCGTGCGCGCCGCGATGTTGGCGACCGTGCCACGCCAGCCGCTGTGCACGGCGGCGACGACCGAGGCATGGCGATCGCACAGCAGGATCGGCACGCAGTCGGCCGTCATCACCGCGACCACTCGCGCAGGGCCGGGGTGATCACGATGCCGCCAGAGCGCGTCGGCTTCGCTGTGCTCCGTCAACTCGTGAGCGGCCAACACCGCGTCGCCGTGCACCTGGCGGACCCGAACCAGCGCCTCGGGCTCGAAGCCACCCGCCCTTGCGACCCGCCGCAGGTTCTCGGCCACCGCCTCGGGATCGTCACCCCAGCGACCGCCGAGGTTGAGCGTCGAGAAGCGGCCCTGGCTGACGCCGCCTTGGCGCGTGGTGAAGCCGTGCGTCACGGCGGCGGGGAACTGCACGGCGCGCAGGAGCATTGGCGGGAGTGTAGTCTCGATCGCGAGCGAGTGACTCGCCACGCTACTGCGGCTGCGGGCGCGAGCGCAGCCGCAGGCTCAGCGCCGACGGCCGATAGCACCCGCGCTCCGAGTGGCACAGCTCCGGCGCGACCAGCTCGTCGTCGGGCCCGGCGTTGCGACACGTCTGCAGGCACGTGTACGGCACCTGATTGCGCGCGAACGCAGCCAGCACCTCGTCGGGATCGTCGACGTCGCGAGTGATGCTCTTCCAGTGAAGGTGGCGGCAGAGCTCGAGGTTCATGTCAGTGATCTCCCCTGGACGACTCGCCGACGGCGGCCGGCGTGGAGCTGCGAGCCAGCGCGCGCTCGAGCGCCTCGAGTACGCAGCCTTCCAGCAAGTCGAGCTTGTAGCCGGTCTGCGGCAGCGGCTTGGCGCCCTCGCGTGCGAGCGCGGCTGCTCGCGCGAGCAGCCGCGCTCGCACGCGAGGGCGCCAAGCCGCTGCCGCAGACCGGCTACAAGCTCGACTTGCT
>DATLLB010000737.1:0-3528 GCA_035538075.1 Enhygromyxa sp. | reverse complement strand
TCGTAGAAGCCGAGCTGCTCGGCGAAGTCGATCCACTCGCGGCACTCGTCGGCGCTCAGCAGCGGCTCGATCGTCAGATACTGATGGTCATCAGGCCCCGCGCTTGCGGGCGTCACTCGCACGACCGACTGCATGCGATTGAATGTAGGTGAGCGCATTCGAATGCGCGACCGGCCACGCGGCCCGCGCGAATCCAACGTTCGGCGCGAGCGCTCGATGATCTGGGGGTAATCTGCACCAAGGTCGTGTTATCAACGGCCGTCCGACCCGGCCCGCGGGTCGGGAACGGCGCAGGAACGCGTCGTTTTGCCCCACGCCGCTCTGCGGCCGATTGATCCCATGACCGACGTCCTCGCCGATCTGCCGCGCTTCGTCTCGGACTCCGAACCTTGGTTTCGCAGCTCGCTGCGACGGCTGGTCGAGCAACAGACCGTCAGCCCAGGCATGAGCGATCCAACGGCCATGCTCGCCGGAGTCGAGGTCGCGCGCGAGGTGATGGAGGCTTCGGGCGCTCGCGTCGAGGTGGTGCCGAGCAAGGGCACGCCCGCCGTGATCGGCCGCTTCGGCCATCCGGCGCCCAAGGCCCGCATCGTCATCTACAACCACTACGACGTGCAGCCGGCCGACAAGGCCAAGTGGGAGCACGACGACCCGTTCCGCTTCGAGGTCCGCGAGCATGCCGAGCGCGAGTTCCTGTACCTCGGGCGCGGCACCACGGACGACAAGGGCCCGGCCTTGTGTGCGCTGCGAGCTGCGGAGTGGGTCGCTCGTCACGAGCTGCCGATCGAGGTCGTGCTCTTGTGGGAGACCGAAGAGGAGATCGGCAGCCCGAACTTTCAAGACATCCTCGAGGCGCGCCGCGAGCTGCTGACCGCCGACGCGGTGATCGTCTCGGACACGATCTGGCCGAGCGCCGAGTCGCCGGCGATCTCGACCGGTCTACGCGGTGGCTTGCTCGCCTCGTTGAGCCTGCGGACGGCGGCCAAGGAGACCCACTCGGGCTTGACTGGCGGCGTCGCTCGCAACCCGCTGCGCGAGCTCTCGTCGCTAGCGACTGCGATCGGTGACGCGGAGTTCTGGAAGCTCGGCGCGGTGGCGCCTTCGTCCGAAGAGGTCGAGAGCTACCTGCGGACCGGCTTCGACGCGGACTACTTCAGGAGCGCGCACCAGCTCGAGAAGCTCGAGAGCGACGTCCCGCTGGAGATGATGCTGCGCCTGTGGGCGCGACCCACATTTGAAATTCATGGGCTCGTCGGCGGCTATGTCGGGCCGGGCATCAAGAGCACCGTGCCCGGCGAGGGCGAGCTGAAGATCAGCTTCCGGCTGGTGCCGGAGCAGAACCCCGCGCAGCTGTTCGAGCGCCTGCAGGCGTTCGTCGGCTCGTTCAACCCCGACGTCGAGGTCACCGCGATCAGCAGCTTCGAGCCCTATCGCGGGCCGATCGGCGGGCGCGTGCACGAGGCGATCGTGCACGGCATGCGCGAGGGCTTCGGCAAGACCCCCGCGCTGGTCCGCGAGGGTGGTTCGATCGGCGCGGTGCCGAAGATGGCGAGGGTGCTCGGCGTGCCGATCCACTTCCTGCCGCTGAGCTTGCCCGAGCACGGCTACCACGCGCCGAACGAGCGCTTCGACTGGAAGCAGGCCAAGGGCGGCATCTCCTCGTACGTGCACGCGTTCACGCGACTCGCGACGACTTAGTGCCGCGAGCGAATCTCGAGCTGCGTGCCGTTCGGGTAGAACCAGCGCAGCTTGCCGCGATGGTTGTGCATCGCTCCGCCGGCCTCGCCCGCAGCCCCGTCGGACACGGCGGTGTTGGTCAGCAACACCGGCCGCTCGCTGTCCCAGCTGAGCTTGCCATCGATCCCGACGGTCAGGCTGACGTGACGAATCCGATCGACGCTGCGCGACGTCTCGGGCTCGAAGCCATCCGTTGGCTCGTGGCTCGGCTCCCGCAGGCCGACGACGAACACCTCGAGGGCGCCCTCCTGGCCCGTGACCACCGGCGTTCGATAGGTCCGCAGCATCCGATAGTCGACCTGACGGCGGAACCCGGAGACGTCGCGGATCATGTCGAGCCGCTCGGCCGGAGCGAAGATCTCTTCCTTGAAGGCCGTGGGGTCGTCGGGATCCTCGAGGAAGCCGGTGACGCGATAGTTGAGCCGGTTGCCGACCGGACCCGCGCCGTCGTCCTCTTCGGTGCCGTAGACCACGTAGAGGAACTCGAGCTCCGCGAACAAATCGGTGTCGGGATCGCGTAGCCGCTTGCTCGCAGTCGCGAGCGCCGGGTCGGCGACGAGGTCGGTCGCGAGCAACGGAATCTCCTCGGTCGGACGCGGATCGGTGAACGGGACCACGCGCAGCGCACCCTCGGGATCGCGGAAGGCGACGATCAGGCTCGCGTCGGCGAACCTGAACTCGATCGTCTCGATCATGCCGTCGGGCAAGCCGGTCTCGGGGTCGCCCTTGGGACCGAGCTGCCAGCCGAACACCAGCTCGACCGTGCGGGCGTCGGGCAGACCGTGCGTCTCGAAGGCCTCGGCGAAGCGCGGGCCGATGACCTCGAACTTGCCCAGCTCGCCCTCGAGCTGACTGTCGCCGAGCATCGTCAGCAGCGGGATCCGATGCTCGACGCGGCCGATGCCGAGGTCCGGATTGCGCGGATCGAAAGGCGCCGGGATCCCGGCCATGGGCGACTCGTCGAGCCACGGGA
Source organism: Enhygromyxa sp. (assembly GCA_035538075.1). Classification (GTDB taxonomy): domain Bacteria; phylum Myxococcota_A; class Polyangia; order Nannocystales; family Nannocystaceae; genus Plesiocystis. Next base: position 818 of record DATLLB010000737.1, on the reverse strand, counting down.
TCAGCTTGTCGATCACGTAGGGCCCGAATTCCTTGGGGATGATCTCGAGGACCCACGGCGGGATCCGTTCGAAGATGTCGACGCAGTTGCCGATCTGCAGCCCCATCGCGCCCGCGGCCCGAAACGGGAGCTCGAGCCCGGGGAAGTCGGCCTCGAGGATCTCGCAGAGCGTGCGGTTGCTGGTGCTCACCCAGTCGGCGATCGCTGGCGCGCCGATCATCTCGCGGGCTTGCAGAGCCGGGGCTTCGGTCCACATGTCGCCGCAGGTGTCGTCGGCCGTCGCCTCGCCGCCGGGGACCAGATTTGTGACGCGCAGGGTTCCGACCCAGCCCTCCGCGGCCGCGTCATTCCACGCGACCCACAGTCCGCCGTCGTCGCGGCCGGTCGCTGCGACGGCGTGATGCGTCTCGACGCCGGGCAGCTCGCAAGGCCCCTGCCAGTTGTTGGTCGCGGACGCGTGCGCCTCACCGGCTGCTTCATCGCGCCAGACGTACTCGACCGAGGAGCCCGCGTGATTGGGGCGATAGAACAGATAGGTGCGCTCGACCCCCGGTGAGCCCGGCACGCGCACGAAGGTCGACGCGGCCGCGACCCGATCTTGCTGGCTGGGATTGAGCGTCGCGCCGGCCGGACGGATCGCGGCGGGCCGATTCCACATCCGCGCCTTGGACAGGTAGCTGCGCAGCTGATGCTCGATCATGCCTGGGCTCGCGCTGCCGTCGATCTCGCGCGCGGCGGTCAGCATCGCGTCGCCGTACGCCGCCCAGTCGACCGGACCCGAGAGCGCTCGAGCGACGCGGAGCAAGAGGTCGAGCGCA
>DATLLB010000736.1:0-3202 GCA_035538075.1 Enhygromyxa sp. | reverse complement strand
ACAGGACCAAGGGCGTGCACGCGGCCAAGGGCTTTCATGCGAAGCTCAGCGAGCTGGTCGAATTCGTCGCGCTGGCGAACAGCGTGCTGGAGCGGATCGCCGGGTCCGAGCAGAGCAAGGTGATCCCGGCCGTGCTCAAGTGGCTGAAGTAGGCGCGGTTTTTGCGGGGCGGTTCTTCTCGCTTGAACTTTCAAAAATTTCTGAAAGTATGGAATCGGCACGGGTGCTCGGCGTCGAAGCCCGCGTCAGGAGCTGAACATGGAACTCTTGCTCGGAACCCTCGCGCTGTTCGTCTTCGGCGGCCTGGCCACCTACACCATCGGCGAGCGTCGGCATCGCACACACTGGTGGCGGAGCGAGCGACGGGCGATCGCGGAGACCGACTCGCCGTTTCGCCGCGACTACGAGGCTGCGGCCACCCGGGAGGTGCTGGTCCGGACTCGCGCGCCCAAGCTGATCCGCAGCACCGCGCTGTGGTCGATCTACATGGGCCAGATGGCGGTCCCCGGCGCCCTGCTCGGGCTGGTTGGGGTGGTCTTCGGTGCCGGACTCGGGTTGATCTCGATCCCGGGTTTGATCCTCGCGGTTCGCATCTGGCGGCTCGGCTACGCGCTGCTGCGACGTGATGGCGACGCCGAGCACGAAGCCCGCGCGCTCTACCGCTTCGCCATGTGGCTCAATGCCGCGATGCTCGCGATCGCGGGCGTGATCACGCTCTTCCTCGGTGTGCTGTTCATTCCGATCGCGGCAGTGGTCGCGTTCTACGGGGCGATCTCGTTCGCGCACGCGCTCGCTATGAAGGAGTGCGCCGAGCTGCTCGCCGAGGATCGTCGGCTCCGCGCCGACGCGGCCCGCACGGTCGAGCGGGAGCTGTGGATGCGACCGGTCGAGATGCCCTACTGAGTCGAACACTCCGCACCGAAGCGCACCAGCAGCGCCTCGTCCTCGAGCCGCCGAGCGATCGCCCGCGCCCGCGCCTTCGCTCGCTCGGCCGCTTCGCCCTCGCTCGCGGCCGCGAGCAGGTTGAGGGCCATGGCGCGCATCCGCAGCGAGCCGCTGTCGCCGGCCGCCTCCACGCTCGCGCGCGCGTGGGTCTGCGCGCGCGCTCGATCGCCGAGCGAGAGGTGACTCCAGCCGAGCCCGTTCTCCCGTCGACAGCGAGCGAACAGCGGGCCGTCGGCGGGGATCTGCTCGTACAGCGCGATCGCCTGCTGGTGATCTGGCGCGCCGCGGCGCGGCTTGTTGAGCGGGTACGCGACGTGATCGATCCAGCGCGCGAACAGACACGCGTAGTCGTCCTCGCGCAGGGCATGGCGATGCTGCTCGAGCAGCGCGCGAGCCCGCTCCAGTTGTGGACGCGCAAGCTCGGGATCCGGCCGACTGCACGCATACGCCGACACCAAGCTCAGCTCGATCTGCGCCGCAGGCTCGGCCTGATTGCCGAGCAACGCCGCCTGCTCGAGCAGCGCCTGCACGTCCTGATCGCGACGCCGCCGCAGCGCCAACCCAACTCGACCGAGGAGTACCCAGATCCGCGCCGGGCTCTCGCTGACCGGCGGCCGATCCCACGGCCGCAGCAGCTCCTCGCACAGCGACGCCGGAAGATCGGTGAAGCGCGTGTGGTACTGCCCCATCCAGCGCACGCGATCCGCCACGGCAGCCGGCAACCCAAAGCAGCGCAGCGCTCGCTCGCCCCACACGCCGCCGTCCTTGCTGCCGCGCTCTCGCAGCCGCCGCAGCCCTCGCTCCACGCTGCCGACGTCCTCTTCGAACGATCGCCGCTCGGCCAGGTGCAGAGCCGCCAGCGCCAACGAGCCGCGCTCGGCCACGATCGTGTCGACGTACTCGCGCCAGGAGAACGCCGCTTGTCCGGGATCTTGTCCGAGCATCGCCTCGCTCATTCGATCATCCTCGGCCCGTCATCATGCAAGGCAGATTGATCATGCAAGAACGAGATTATCTGGTCATCGACCTCGAGGCGACCTGCGACAACGCGGGCGCGGTGCCCAAGCGCGAGATGGAGATCATCGAGATCGGCGCGGTCCTGGTCGACCGCGAGACCTTCGAGCCGCTCGCAGAATTTCAGACCTTCGTGCGACCGGTCCGGCATCCCAAGCTCACGCCCTTTTGTTGCGAGCTGACCTCGATCACCCAGGCGCAAGTCGACGCGGCGCCGCGCTTTCCGGAGGCGATCACGAAGCTGCGCGAGTTCATGCGCGGCGAGCAGCCGCTGTTCTGCTCGTGGGGCGCGTACGATCGCAACCAGTTCAAGCTCGACGCCGAGCGGCACGCGATCAAGCTGCCGTTCGGCCCGGATCACTTGAACTTGAAGGAGGCCTTCTCGCAGGCGCTCGGCACTCGCAAGCGCTTCGGCATGTCCGGCGCGCTGCGGCGGCTCCGGCTCCCGCTCGAGGGCACGCACCACCGCGGCATCGACGACGCCCGCAACATCGCGCGGATCCTCCCCTACGCGATCGGGGCTCGGCCGATCGCGTAGGTTATGCTCCCGCCCGCCGATGCCCGAGCCAGGCTGGGAATTTTGGATCGACCGCGGCGGGACCTTCACCGACGTCGTCGCGCGCGATCCAAGCGGGCAGCTGCACACCCACAAGCTGCTGTCCGAGAACCCCGCGCACTACCAAGACGCCGCGGTCGCTGGCATCCGCGCGTTGCTGGGGCTCGGGGCCGACCAACCCTTGCCCAGCGAGGCGATCGCGGCGGTCAAGATGGGCACGACCGTCGCAACCAACGCGCTGCTCGAGCGCAAGGGTGCGCGCACGCTGCTGGCGATCACTGCTGGTTTTCGTGACGCGCTGCGGATCGGCTACCAGAATCGTCCGCGCCTGTTCGACCGCGAGATCACGCTGCCGAGCATGCTCTACGAGGCGGTCGCGGAGATCGACGCACGCATCGACGCCGACGGCCGAGCGCTGCGCGAGCTCGACCCCGAGCAGGTCCGTGCCGCGCTCGCGCCCGCGCGGCGTTCCGGCATCGAATCGATCGCGATCGTGCTGATGCACGCGTGGCGATTCCCCGAGCACGAGCGCTTGGTCGCCGCGATCGCCCGCGAGCTGGGCTTCTCGCAGATCAGCGTCAGTCACGAGGTCAGTCCGCTCGCCAAGCTGATCGGCCGCGGCGACACCACGGTGGTCGACGCGTACCTCTCTCCGATCCTGCGTCGCTACGTCGATCAAGTCGCGAT
>DATLLB010000735.1:0-2206 GCA_035538075.1 Enhygromyxa sp. | reverse complement strand
GATCTGAAGAAGGTCGACGTGCCCACGCTGATCGTGCACGGCGATGACGATCAGATCGTGCCGATCGAGGCGTCGGCCCGACAGTCGATCAAGCTGATCGCCGGCGCGAAGCTCGAGGTCTACCCGGGCGCCCCGCACGGGCTCGCGCAGACCCAGCTCGCCGATCGCTTCAACAAGGATCTGCTCGCGTTCGTGCAGAGCTAGCCATGCCGGTCGGCGACCGTCCACGGCACGCCTTCGGCGGCCGTGGTCAGCTCGCCGACCAGCGATTGCTGCATCAGCCGCTTGACCCGCTCGGCCGAGAAGCCCTTTTCGAACAAGTAAAAGAGCTTGGCCAGCGCCGCCTCGGCGGTCATGTCGAAGCCGCTCACGACCCCCGCGTCGAGCAGCGCGCGGCCGGTCGCATAGAGCGACAGGTTCGCCGAGCCGCGCATCGGCTGGGTGACGGCGACGATGACCACACCGCGCGTGGTCGCAGCTTGGATCACGCGCATGAATTCCTCGTCGGCCGTCGGCGCGTTGCCGGCCCCGTAACACTCGAGCACCACACCTTGAATGGGCGGCGCGAGCACGGCCTCGAGCAGCGCCGGCTTGAGGCCCGGGAACAGCCGAAAGGCGCCGACCGTGGCGCTGCCGAGCTCGACGACCTCGAGCATGTCGATGTCGGGCGTGCGCGCGCGGGCGGGGAGCATGAGCCGAGCGTCGATGGTGATGTCGATGCCCACGCGCCCGAGCGGCGGAAAGTTGGGTGACGCGAACGCGTCGAAGGAATCGACCGAGACCTTGGTCGCACGATTGCCGCGCAGCAGCAGCGAGTCGAAGTAGATCATGACCTCGGCCAGCTCGCGATGATGGCGGCCGAGGATCAGCATCGCGGTCAGCAGGTTGTGCTGCGCGTCGTTGCGGGTCTCTTCGAGCGGAATCTGCGAGCCGGTCAGGATCACCGGCTTGGCCAGATCCTCGAGCATGAAGCTCAACGCCGAGGCCGTGAACGCCATCGTGTCGGTGCCGTGAATGACCAGGAAGCCGTCGTACGCCGCGTAGTTGCGGCGGACCATCTCGGCGATCTGCAGCCAGTGCGCCGGCGTCATGTTGGAGCTGTCGAGCAGCGGATCGAACTCGGCGATCTCGAACTCCGGCAGCGCCTCGTCGGCGAAGCGTGGGATCTCGTCGAGCAAGCGCTGGAGATAACCACGCTCCGGCTGATAGCCGCGCGGGGTCTTGCGCATGCCGACGGTGCCACCCGTGTAGACGATGAAGATCTTGGCGCGCTGCGACACCGCGAGCACGCTAGATCGAAAGACGTCCGCCAGCCAAGCTACGATCCGAAGCTCGGAGAGCCTGACATGACGATGACCACTCGACTCGACGCCGCGTACTTGACCATCATCGCCGCCCTCGGGCTGGAGCTGGCCTGCGCCGGCCGCACCAGCGGCGATGGCGAGACCGACAGCGAGAGCGAGTCCAGCACGGACACATCGACTGGCGATGGTGATGGTGATGGCGATGGTGATGGCGATGGTGATGGCGATGGCGATGGCGATGGTGATGGCGATGGTGATGGTGATCCGTTCGCGTGCGAAAATCCGACGCCGATCCTGCAGGCCGGAACCGACACGCCGAGCGGCTTCGTCGAGTGCGAGGGCGGCTTCGTGCATCGCAGCGAAGCCGTCGAGTGCGTGGCCCCGCAGGCGGCCGATGATCCCTCGTGCGCCGACCAGGGATGGAGCTGCTCGACCAGCGCCGACTGCATCGCCAAGCCGCACGGCAGCTGTCAGTACATCGAGTCCGAGGGCGAAGGCGGTTGCGGGTGCAACTATGGCTGCGCCACCGATGCCGACTGCGAAGACGGGCAAGTCTGCGTGTGCGCGGGCGTGGTTGGCCCGTACGCGCAGTGCCTGCCCGCCGACTGTGCGAGCGCGAGCGACTGCGGCGAGGGCCTGTGCGGTCTGAGCACGCAGCACCACGTGTGCGGAACGACGCAGCTGGTCGCGTGCGCAAGCGCGAGCGACTGCCATGTGGACGCCGACTGTCCGGCCGCGCCGTGCCCCGACTTTGGCGACGACGACGTCGACTGGCACTGCGAAGGTGCGCTCGGCCAGGGCTATGCGTGCCAACCCGGAGCCGAGTGCGACGGCGTGTGCGGGCGACCACTGTTCGTCGAGGGGCACGCTCGCCTCGCCGCGGTGCGCGAGCGCGATGACTG
>DATLLB010000734.1:0-5307 GCA_035538075.1 Enhygromyxa sp. | reverse complement strand
CCGTGATCGCGGCCGACAGCTGATCGTTGTCATTGGGGGCGCTGTCGGGCTCGAGCTGGCCCCACACGGTATAACCGTCGATTGCCGCCACGGCCGCGACGTCGGTAGCGGTCACCAGCGCGGAATTTTGCGCGAGCACGTTGACCACGTATTTGCCGTGGTTGGGGTTCATCGAGAGATCTTTGAAGGTCTCGCTGGTCACGATGGTCGGCGAGCCGCCACTGTCGACACCCCACAGCTGCACGGTGAGGTTGAAGGTCCACTCGGGACTCGAGGTGTTGTAGTCGACGATCGCTCGCAGATTCTCGCCAATCAGCCCCTTGCTGCGCGCCGTCAGGGTCAGGACGTTCTGACTGGTTTGGCTCCGCAGAGTCACGGCCGAGGCGTCGGCGCCTTCGGCGATGCGAATCACCCACGCGGTCGCTCCGCCATTGAGGAAGAACTGCGCGACTTGATCATGCAGCTCACCGAGCGAGTTGGTCGCGCCGAAGTTGCGATAGAACTCGGCCACGCTCAGCACCCTCACCGGCGTGTCCATCGGGCCTTGCTCGGCCATGCCGATGAACAAGGCGACCGAGGTCGAGACTCCGGTGATGGTGCGTGAGCCGGACGATATCTCCTGAATGTAGACGCCGGGATAGCTCACCTGTACGGGCATTTTGGATTCCTACTTCCTCTTCTGGGTAAATCGGGCGACAAGCTGCTCTCTCGTCGCCGCTCAAAGTCGCATGGACTCGGGTGCGCGAAAACTGGCCGATGGTGAAGGTCGAATCGGGCGACCTGCACTCGCCATTGGGACGGGAGCTGACCCGGTGGCGGGACAGTATCGGGCGGCGAACCAGACTTCTACACTTCGAGTCGATGTCGTTGACCATTCAGTTCAACATCAACAATCCCGCCGAGCTCGACGAATATTCGGAGCTCGAGACGCCGAGCGCGGGCAGTGACGTGACCAAGTCGGTCGACGCGCAAGGCGTGGTCGTGATCGCAGCGGCCGCGAGCGAGCTGTTCGGGGCCTTCGATCCGGGCAGCTTGCTGGGCTCGCGCTCCGGCGACTTCGTGCTGCAGAGCATGCAGGTGTCGAGCACCGCGGACTTCAGCGAAGGCGACGTCGCGCTGATCGGACCGCAGCCGCCGGGTGCCGGGGGCGACCCGCATCGCTTCGTGTTTCACGGGCTGGCGGGCTTGCACGACTTGTTCGTCGGCGGGCAGATCATCCCGGCCGGTTACAAGCTGTCGTTCCGAAGCGACGCCACCGGGCCGCACGTGATCCGATTGACGATGTGGCCGATCTCGCGACTCGAGCAGATTGCGGCCCTGTTGGCGGTTCCTTCGTGAGGCGCCGCGCGCGTTGTCGCTGCTGCGGTCGGCAACGGCGTGCGCTCAACGCGAAATCCGGCTCCGCCAACGAGGAGAGCAGCCTCGCAGGCACACGAAGCGGCTGCTTGCCAACCGGTGTACATTGCCGCGCATGCGCGACACCGAGGTGATTCGCCGCCGACTCTGGGCTCAGATCGGCCTCCCGCTGGCCGCCGCAACGCTGCTGGGCGCGTGCGGCAGCCCCAGCCAACCACAGCCGGTCAAGCAGGCCAACAAGGCCGACAGCAAGCAGCAGGCCAAGGCCGGCGAGGGCGACAAGGGCAACGAGGTCGACGGGCCCGACGAGGACGAGGTCGATCCTGCCAACCCGCGGACCAACACCAACGAGATGGCGGAGGGCTACATGCCGCCGGCTCGCTACGAGGACATCCCGGAGGGCGAGTTCGACTACTTCGGGCCTGGCCGCGATCCGTTCGGCGAGCACGACGAGGAAGAGGGCTGCCCGAACGGCGACTGGTGCGGCTCCCCTGAAGATGCGCGGCTGTTTGCGGTCGAGCATGTGCCCGATCAGCTCGGCTGCCCGTCGAAGATCCTCGCCAAGCCCGAGACCACCAACTCGCTGAAGAAGGACGACAAGCGCTGGGAGGGGCTGTCCTTCCATCCGATGATGCAGGGTCGGCTGATGACGACCACGACCAAGGAGCGGCGCGAGAAGGGCGACGAGACCATCTGCTGCTACCACTGGTTCGAGTACTGCTCGGGTCGGCCGCTGCTCGACGGCGAGACGATGGTGGTCGCGCCGCTGCGACCGGGCTCGAGCTGGTCGTGCGATCCGGCCGAGGTCGCGGCCCCGCCGACGCGGCCCGACACCGCGATCGATCCGGCCTTGCGTGCGCGGCTCGGCGAGCTGTGGGTCGAGGACGCGCGGATGGAGCACGCGTCGATCGCCGCGTTCGAGCGCGCGACGCTGGAGCTGATGGCCATGGCCGCGCCGCCGGATCTGCTCGGCGAGGTGCAGCTGGCCGCGGCCGACGAGGTCCTGCATGCGCAGCGCTGCTTCGGCTTGGCGGCGCGATTCAGCGGGCAGCAGCGCGAGCCCGGACCGCTCGCCTCGCTCGAGCCGCGGGTGGTTGGGCTCGCGAGTGATGCCGGTTCCGAGCAGGCGCGCGCCGACTGGGTTCGCCTCGCGCTCGACACCTTCATCGAGGGCTGCGTGGGCGAGACGATCGCGACCTTGGTCGCGCGTCGGGCCATGCGGCGCTGCGAGGATCCGGCCACGCTCGCGACGCTGGAGCGCATCGTGGAGGACGAAGGTCGCCACGCCGGGCTCGCGTGGCAGACGATCCGCTGGATCGTCGACGCGTGCGGCGAGCACCAGGCGGCCGTGCTCGCGGCGCTGGACCAGCAGGCCGAGGCCATGGCTGCGGACGCGCGCGAGGCCTGCGAGGCGCTGCCGAGCGCCGATCCGCAGGCCGACGAGCTGGCCCGCTTCGGCCGCTGCGATCGCCGGACCGAGTTGCTCGCGCGTCAGGACGCGTGGGCCGAGCTGATCCTCCCGACCCTCGCGGCCATCACCCACCCCGACGCAGACGAGCGCGGCCCCGAGCTGTGGACCTGAGCGTCGACGTGCACACCGAGCACACAGCGGCCGAGGGCTTCAAGGCGCGCGCGCTGGCGTGGCTGGCCGCCGACCGCCAGCGTCGCTACTGGGTGCTGGTGCTGTTCGTCGCCGCGCTGCTGGTGCGGCTGCACTGGAACCTGCGCGTGCACCCGCTGCAGAGCTTCGTGTTCTCGGACATGAAGGGCTACTGGGGTCGCGCCGACGCGGTGCTCGACCACCCGTTTTCGGTCGGCGAGTATCAGGCCTTCTTTCCGTTCGGCACGACGTGGTTGCTGGCCGGGATCAAGGCGGTGTTCGGCCGCGACGCGTTCGGGGCGGTGTCGGTGGTCTATGCGATCATGGGCGCCTCGGTGGTCGCGGCTTCGTTTGCGATCGCCGATCGCATCGCCTGCAGCATGGGCGCGCGCGCTCGCTGGGTGGCGCCTGCGGTCGGGCTGTTTCTGACGGTCTACTACCCGCTGCTGGCGATCGGCGGCTACATCCTCAGCGAGCTGCCGTTTTGCTTCTGCCTGACGATCAGCCTGCTGCTGCTGGTGCGGATCGTCGACGGTGACGGAGGACCGCGCGATGCTTGGCTGCTCGGCACGATGCTGGGGATCGGGGCGCTGTTTCGTCCGCAGATCCTGCTCAGCATCGCGGTGGTCGGGGTGCTGTGGTTGCTGATGGTGATCGGCTCGCGTCGCGGCAAGCCAAACCCGTACGCGCGCCTGAGCTGGGCGATGCTCGGGCGCGTGGCGGTGCCGCTGGTGCTGCTGCTGACGATGGCGTCGATCCGCTACTACGCGCACACCAAGGAGCTCGGGCTGGTCTCGGGCAACAGCAGCATCAACCTGGTGTTCGGGCGCTGCCACAACAAGGGCATCTACTCGCGGCCCGACGGCGAGGGCCACTCGACGGTGCGCTTCTCTCCGCCGCCGCTGATCCAGCTGGAGATCTTCAGCGCCGAGCACCCCGACGCGCTGTTTCAGACCCGCTCGGTGTGGGGCGACCACCCGGAGCCGGTCGAGGACGTGCCGGGCTTCGCGGTCGACTCGTACGGCTGCAAGCGCCGCAAGTGCCACCAGGCGGGCAGCGAGATCGAGTACCGCGGGTACATCGGCGACAAGGACATCCACAAGAAGATCGTGCGCGCCTGCATCGAGCGCGGCGGGCTCGCGCGGCAGGCCTACTTCACGGCCACGCACTGGGTGATGCTGTGGCGCCTGAACGTGATGTGGCCAGACCAGGCCAACCCGCGACCGCGCTCGGAGGAGCCACGCGAGACCTGGCGCTGGCGGCAACAGGTCTGGGCGCAGATTCATCGGGGCGTGCTGATGGTGCCAGCGCTGCTCGGGCTCGCGTTCGTGCTGGTGCCGCGCCGCCGACCGAAGGAGGCGCTGGTGTCCGCGAACCTGTGGGCGCTGCTGGTGGTGGCCGGGATCTGGTTCGGCGACATGCGGATGCGGGCGTCCTACGATCCGATCATCACGTTGCTGGCCGCGTTCTCGTACGCGATCGCGTGGGAGCGAGGGCGCGCGTGGCTGGCCAAGCGGCGCGAGAGCAAGCGCAGCGCATGAGTCTGGCGCTCGAGCTGCTGCCGGAGCGGGCGTTCCTGCGTCGGGTCGACTCGGTGGCGATCGCCGAGCTGCCGGGCTTCGTCCGCGGGCGTCATCGCTTGCCGACCGAGCATGGCCGCGCGGCCGAGCAGTTCATCCACTCGCTGGTCGAGGCCGCGCTGGCCGAGGAGGTGCGGGCGGTCTACGACGCGGCCAAGAAGCTGCTCGGCCTGCGTCGGCGTGAGCTGCTGCGGGCGGTCGCGGAGGGCGGCGGCAACGTCGACGCGCCGCAGTTTCGGTTCGTGCTCGAGCTGGGCCTCGATCCGCGCGACGTGACGCGAGCGCTGTGGCAGCGGCGAGTGATCTTGCAGTGTGATCCGCACGCGTTGCCGAGCGGGTTCGACGAGATGTTTCCGATCGCCTGCGACGAGCTGGTGATCCCGTTCGCGCGACCGAGCGTCGAGCATGCCCGCGCGGCGCTGTTCGATCGACTGGTCGATCGGCTCGAGGACTTCGCCGAGCAGCACGGCGTCGAGCTCGACGAGGATCAGGATCGTGGCCGCGCCGGGCTCACCACGCGCGACGGCAGCCGCATCGCCCTCGACCTCGGGTCCGGCGAGCTGAGCTTGCGGATCCTCGGCGTCGCCGGGGCGCGCGAGCTGATGCTGGAGTCACGCCGCCGCTTCGCGGAGCTCACCGGGTTGATGGCCGACAACTGATCGGCCCGCACGTCGCCGTGGAACTGCTCGGCGAATGCCGGGGCGGCGGCGTTATTGCGCTTCACACGCAGCATTTCGATCCACATAACTCGGTAAAATACAGTTTAATAAG
>DATLLB010000733.1:0-7722 GCA_035538075.1 Enhygromyxa sp. | reverse complement strand
GGGGCGCGCTTCTTGGGTTCTTGGTAGGCGCACCGACCTTCGCTGGTGACACGACAGCGCCGCAGATCCGGCGGATCCGGAGGCGGGTCGAGGCGCGCGAGCAAGTCGACCGCCTCGAGCTCGAGCTGCCAGCGCCGCGCTTCAACCTCACACGCGAGCGCCTGCTCGATCGCCACACCGAGCTGCTCCGTGGATTCGCGGGCGCCGGCTTCGAGAGCCGCTCGGGCCGCGCGAACGGCTTGGTCGAGCGAGCGCTCGGCACAGGGATCGGGGGCTCGAACGGTCGGCTCCTGCACCTCGATGGCCGGCTGCGACTGGGTCGGCGGCTCGAGCTTCGACGCGCACGCGACAGCGCCGAGGCTGACGAGGATGCACGCGAGGAGCCTGGCTCGATGTCCAGCCATTCGGCGTCGACCATGGTAGCGCGCGCGCCAGTCCTGGCGCGAGCTATCCTGGCTCATGCGCCGCACGATCCCGCTGGGCCTGCTGCTGATCGCCTGTACGTCGAGCAATGGCGACCCATCCACGCCCGCCGAGGCGCATGCCCAGAGCGATCCCGAAGCGGCCCAAGCACCGGCGCCGAGCGACGCGTGTGGACGACAGATCGCCGAGTACCTCGCCGAGCGCAAGCAGCTGTCGCGCTGCGAGACCGACTCCGACTGCGCGGAGCTGTGGCCGGGGCTGTGCCCGCACGGGCCCTACTACATTCACCGCGACGCCGACATCGAGCCTGTGCTCGCGCTCGAGCGCGAGATCATGGCCAGTTGCACGATCCCCGACTGCGAGCCGCCGATCGAGCTGGGCATCGCCCATTGCGAGCAGGGCGTGTGCGCGCGCGGGCGCGAGACTAAGCGCGAGCGGCTGCCGAAGGGGATCGAGCACATGAGCTGTTGGGACTATCGCGAGACCTGGCTCGAGGCCGACGGGGCCGCGACCGCCACCGCGTCGAGCGTGATCAATGGGGTCACGCCGCTGCTCGCGATCTCGCCCGCGAGCGCGGGCGTGCTCACGCTCGAGCTCGACTGGCCGGCGAGCTGCACGGACTGTCGCTTGTTGATCTCGGAGCACAACAGCGGCATGTCCAACTTGATCACGCCCACGGCCACGCGCAGCGAGGCCACGCGCAACGGTCGAGCGGTGCAGCGCGAGCGGCTGGAATTTCCGGTCACGCCCGGCCCCTATTGGTTTGTCGGCACGGCCGGCAGCGACACCGACTACACGGTCCGTGCCGACCTGCGCGACCGCGAGGGCCAGCCCGGACGCGTGACCCGACACGGCGTCGGCTGGCAGCGCATGTGCGAGGGCTGATCAGAACACGCGCACGTTGGGCTTGACCGACGGGTGCTCGTCGTCGCCGATGTAGTCCTCCTGCGAGCCGATCCCGAGCTGCCCGAACAGGTGCTCGCCCCAGCAGCGCACGGCCTGCTGCTCGAGCCGCGCGCAGGTGTGCCGCCAGCCGGTCGTGACCTCGATGACCGGGAGGCCGACGTCGACGTCGCCAGCGCTGGCCGGGTGCTCGTTGTCACCGATCGTGATCAGGTTGGCGTAGCCTAGTCGGCCGCGCGTGCCGTAGCCCCAGCAGCGGACCTCGTTGGTGTCGAGCACCACGCAGGTGTGCTCCTCACCGGTCGCTACGTGAACGACGGTGCCACCGACGTCCACGTCGCCAGCGCTGGACGGGAGCTCGTCGTCGCCGATGTTCGCAACGTTGGCGTAGCCGAGCTGGCCGCGGTTGTTGTGCCCCCAGCAGCGGACCTTGCCAGTGTCGAGCAGCGCGCAGGTGTGGCGACCGCCCGCGGCGATCTCGATGACCGTGCCGCCGACGTCGACGGTGCCGACGCTGGACGGGAGCTCGTTGTCGCCGATGTCGTTGGCGTTGGCGTAGCCGAGCCGACCGTAGAGCGCACGACCCCAGCAGCGGACCGTTCCGCCCTCGAGCAACGCGCAGGTGTGGAGCTCGCCAGCGCTGACCTGCGTGACGGTTCCGCCGACGCTCACGTCACCGCCGACCGACGGCAGCTCGTTGTCGCCGAGCGTGACGATGTTGCCGTAGCCGAGCCGGCCGTAGGTGGCCCCGCCCCAGCAGCGGACCTTGCCCGTCTCGAGCACCACGCAGTTGTGGTTGGCTCCGCTGCTGATCTGCGTGACCGGCCCGCCGCCGATGTTCACGTCGCCGGCGATGTGCGGCAGCTGAAACGGGCTGGCGCCGAGCTCGAAGTAGCTTGGCTGGCCGATCTGCCCGACGCTGTTGCTGCCCCAGCAACGGACCGCGCCCGTGTCGAGCAGCGCACAGGTGTGGCGCTCACCGGTCGAGACGCGCGTGACGAAGCCGCCCACGCTGACGTTGCCCTGCGTGTTGGGGTGCTCGAACTCGCCGATGTCCACGGTGCTGCCGCGGCCGAGCTGGCCGTAGTTGCCCCAACCCCAGCAGCGCACGTCGCCGGTGTCGAGCACCGCACAGGTGTGCGCCGAGCCGGCGCTGACCTGCAGGACCCACTGCCAATTGCAGCCCGAGCAACCGTCGTTGCTGAGGAAGTTGCCGTCCTCGCACTCCTCCCCGATCGCAGGCTGGACGTAGCCGTCACCGCAGTCGGCGTCGTCGCAGAGGTTGGTGCACGCGTCGGTGTTGTCGAGGTTGCCGTCGTCGCACTCCTCCTGGCCGACCCACTCGTAGCCGTCGCCGCAGCTGGCCAGCGCGCAGGCGTTGGTGCAGCCGTCGTTGTTGTCCGCGTCGCCGTCGTCGCAGGCTTCGCCGCCCATCGAGTAGGGGAAGCCATCGCCACACTCGGCGACCTGGCACTCGGGCGTACAGATCGCGTTGGCGCCGTTGTTGATGCCGTCGTCGCACGACTCGCCCGGCTGCACGATGTCGTCGCCGCACGAGGGCACGGTGCACGCGTTGGTGCACGCGTCGTTGTTCACACCGTTGCCGTCGTCGCAGCCCTCACCGGGCTGGATGAAGCCGTCGCCGCAGCTGGCCAGCGTGCAGACGTTGGTGCACGCGTCGTTGTTGCCGGCGTTGCCGTCGTCGCAGCCCTCGCCCGGCCCCTGGAAGCCGTCGCCGCAGAAGTTGTTGCTGCAGTCGAGCTTGCACGCCGCGTTGTTGGCGTTGCCGTTGCCGTTGTCGCACTGCTCGACGCCGGCGTGGACGAAGCCGTCACCGCACGAGGCGAGCTCGCAGCCGAGCGTGCACGCGTCGGTGTTGGAGTTGTCGATGCCGTCGTCGCAGGCCTCGCCGTCCTGCACAAAGCCGTCGCCACAGGCCGGCAGCAGGCACGCGTCGGTGCAGTCGTCGGTGTTGTCGGCGTTGCCGTCGTCGCAGGCCTCGCCCATCTGCATGACCCCGTCGCCGCAGTCCTCCAGCGCACAGGTGGCCGAGCAGCCGTCGTCATTGACGTTGTTGCCGTCGTCGCAGGCCTCGCCGGGGCCGTCGAAGCCGTCGCCGCAGACGTTGTCCTCGCAGCTGTCGAGGCACGCGGCGGTGGGTCCATTGTTGCCGCCGAGATCGCAGTCCTCGACGTCCGTCCAGACCAAGCCGTCCCCGCAGGCCGCGTCCTGACAGGCCGATGTGCACGCGGCGGTGTCCGAGTTGAGCGGCCCGTCGTCGCAGACCTCGTCCTCGCTGTAGAGCACCCCGTCGCCGCACGACGCCAACACGCAGGTGTCGAGGCACGCGTCGTCGTTGACTTCGTTGCCGTCATCGCAAGCCTCGCCGAGGCTCAGCAGGCCGTCGCCGCAGCTGGCCAGCGCGCAGGCGTTCGTGCACTCGTCGTCATCGACTTGGTTGCCGTCGTCGCAGCCCTCGCCTGGACCCAGCTCTGCGTCGCCGCAGACGTTGGGCTGGCAGGCTGACGTGCACGCGCCACCGGGTCCGTTGTCGGCTCCGGCGTCGCAGCCTTCGCCCGGCTGGATGACCCCGTCGCCGCAGGTCGGCGCCTCGCAGTCGTTGGTGCACGCGTCGGCGTTGGTCGAGTTGCCGTCGTCGCACGCCTCGTCGCCCTCGACGACCCCGTTGCCGCAGACCGGATCGCCGTCGCCGTCGCCGTCTCCATCTCCATCTCCATCTCCATCTCCATCACCGTCACCGTCACCAGACTCGCCGTCCGTGCTGGTCGTCGCGTCGTCGCCCGCGGAGGTGGTCTCGGGCACGCAGCCGAGCGTGGCGATCAAGCTCAACCCGGTCCAGATCCGACAGCGAAGCATCCACGCATTAGAACCGCGCGCTCGCGACCAACGCAAGCACGCGATCGAGCAACGATTTGCCTACTCTTTCGCGGCCGCATACGCGAGCGCGCGCAGGCTCTTGATCGAGAACGGCTTCTCCAGTCGCCGCACTCGAGCGCCGCTCGGCAGCCGCGGCGACTTGCCGCTGACGTCACCACCGGTCATGAACACCAGGTTCGGCAGCGCGTCCGGGCGTATGCGCTCGAGCTCGGCGTAGAGCTCGAGGCCCGAGATCTCGGGCAGGACCATGTCACAGAGGATCAGATCCCAATCCTGGGTGACGATGCGATCGAGCGCCTCGCGGCCGTTGGCGACCGCGGTGACGTCGTGGTTGGCGAGCGCGTCGCAGACCATCTCGCGGATCAGCGGCTCGTCGTCGATCACCAGAATTCGCGCCGACGGGGCGGCGCTGCGGTTCGGGTCGGAGTCCTCGCGCACGACCTTGAACGGGCGGCTCGGGACGTCATCCTCGGCGCGATGGAGACGGACGCGAAAGCGAGTCCCACGGCCCGGCTCGCTCTCGACCAGGATCTCGCCGCCGAGCGCAGTGACGATGCTGTGCGAGATCGCGAGCCCGATGCCGGTGCCCTCGCCGGCCGGCTTGGTCGTGTAGAACGGCTCGAAGATGCGCTGGCGGACGGCCTCGGTCATGCCCGAGCCGGTGTCGCTGACGGCGATCTCGATGCGGCCATCGTCGAGCTCGCGGGTCTCGACGCTGACGTGGTTCTGCCGCGGTGCGCCGGGCGAGATCGCCTGGCCGGCGTTGACGAGCAGGTTCAAGAACACCTGCCCGAGCCGGGCCTCGTTGCCGCGCACGTAGCCGCTCGCTCGATAGTCGCGGACCAGCCGAGCGCGGTGGCGGATCTGCACGTCGGCGATCTCGATGCTGGAGTCGAGCAGCGCGTGGATGTCGACCGACTGACGCTCGTCGTCGTCGGACCGACCGAAGCGACCGAGGTCCTGGACGATCCGACGCACGCGCTCGGTGCCCTCCTGCGCGCGGCCCAAGAGCTCGCGCACGCGCGCGCGCGAGGCCGCGACCGCGGCCGGGTTGTGGCCGGGTTGGTCGCGCATGCGCACCTGCTTGTCGAACTCGTCCGCGAGCAGACCGAGGTTGCCCATCACCCACGACAGCGGGTTGTTGATCTCGTGGGCCACACCGACCGCGAGCGTGCCGACCGTGGCCAGACGATCGGCGAGGAACAGCTGGCTCTGGATCCGACGCTGCTCACCGACGTCGCGGATGATCGAGATGACCGCCGGCTTGCCGTCGAAGATGGCCGGGATCGAGGCGACCTCGCCGATCAGAAACTCACCGTCGGCGCGACGGAAGTGGAAGTCGCGAACCGGCGCCGGCTCGCCGTTGCGCATCATCGCCTCGATGCGCTCGCGCACCGCGACGACCTCGTCGTCCTTGACCTGACCGAAGATCTCGCGGCCGACGAGATCGGTGTCCGGCGCGAGCCCGAGCTGGGTGACCGCGGCCGGATTCAGGAACAGATAGCGCCCCTCGCTGTGGACGATGATCCCGTCGGGCGTCGCATGCAGGACCGAGCGCAGGCTCGCTTCGCCCTGCCGGAGCGCCTCTTCGGTGCGGCTGCGTGCGGCCGGCCCCTTCGCGCTAGCGACCTGCAGGCGCAGCTCGAGCTCGTCGAGCAGCGAGGACTCGAGCACGCAGTCGTCGGCTCCGGCCGCGAGCGCCTCGCCAGCGTCGGCTGGCGAGCTCACGACCAGAATCCAGCCCGCCCGCGCTGCCCGGCGATAGGCCGCACAAGCGGCGTTTCGCTGCTCGCCGCCCAGCACGGCGACATCGGTGAGCGGCGGCTCGTCGGCGAGCTGCTCGAGCTCGACGACCGCATGCCCCAGCCCGCGCGCGCGCTCGACTAGCTGCGCGCGGCGGTCCGCGTCCGAGTCGACGATCACGACCTGCAAGCTTCGCCTCCGGGCACGGGCACGCGGGCCCAAGATACCACCTCGCCGCGCGAGGATTGCTGTGCGCCCTCGGCTCACGACGATCGCGGTCGACCCGCGACCGAGGTCAGAAGCAGAGCGACTTGCCGCCGATCAGCGACGTGCACTCCATCCCGCCGGGACAGGTCTTGCCGTTTGAGCAGTCGAGCTCGCAGTAGGGCTGCATCGGATCGTCGTTGCACAGCGGGACCGCGTTGCCGCCGGTGTTCGCCATGCACTCGGTATCCGTGGCGCACGCGTTGGTGCAGAAACCGTCGAGCGGCGTGTCGTCGCCTTCCATCACGAGCGTGATGCAGCCGCCGAGCCCGGGGCAGTTCTCGTTGGCCAGGCAGTGCGAGTAGAGCTGGCCGAGGCCCGGCTGCGGCGCGTTCATGCAGGTCGAGGTACTGACCGCACAGGCGTTGCACGTGAGCGCGCCCTGGTCGTAGCCGAGATCGATGCAGGTCACGCCGCCAAAGTTCGCGCCGTCGCAGGTCTCACCGGGATCGAGCATGCCGTTGCCGCAGCTGGCGGGATCGCCATCGCCATCGCCGGTGGGATCGCCGTCACCCGTGGGATCGCCGTCGCCGGTCGGATCGCCGTCGCCGTCTCCGGAGTGGGTGTCGCTCGGGTCCCCGTCGCCCGATTCCATGTCGCCCTCGCCGAATTCGGACTTGGTGTCCTGACTCTCGGCCGCGTCCGTGCCATCGGCCTGCGTGTCGGTCTCGCGGAAGTCGAACGCCGGGTTGGACATCCAGCAGCCGAGCATCGGGCTCACGACCACGACCACGACAACCGATTGAAGCGCGCGCGCGAGACCAAGCCGAATCATGCCCGATGGTCCCCCGGCCGGTTCGCGTCGGCAACGTGGACGGTGTGCGCGCAGGTCCGACCGTCGGCGACCCCTGCGATGAAGCGCGGTTCGCTAAAATGAACCCGAGGCTTGCCTCGCAACTGTGCACAGAGCGCCTCGGCTTCAAAACAATTTTATAAACTTTTGAAAGTACTAGTTTTTTCAGTTCGTGCGGAACCGCCTGTTTGACATGAACCGCGATTCATATCATGAACGCCCGGCCGAACGGCGTCCGGCATCGGCTCGGCCATGGCCAACGCGCACACGCCCAAGAAGGAGCGCCGCTCCGTACGCGAGGAGAGCCGGGCGGTTTACCGACAGGCCATCCTCGAAGCCGCCATTCGGATCTTCGGGCGCTTGGGTTTCAGCGCGACGAAGATTGCCGACATCGCAGCCGAGGCCGGCGTCGCGACGGGCACGCTGTACAACTACTTCTCGAGCAAGGAAGACATCTTCCTTTCGATCCTCGACGACGGTCGCGAGCGCCTCGGTGCCGAGCTCGAGCAACGCGCGAAGATCGAAGACCCGCTGATCCGCATGCGCGAGCTGGTCCGCGTGATGTTCGAGTTCCTCGAGGAGCACGGGGTGCTGTTCACGATCTACATGCAGATCGGCGGCAACCCGACGCACTTTCGCTGCGAGGCGAACGAGGGCGACGAGGCGTTTCGACAATTCATCCTCGCGCAGTTCACCGC
>DATLLB010000732.1:0-4649 GCA_035538075.1 Enhygromyxa sp. | reverse complement strand
GCCGAGCGCTCGCGACGATCCCGACCGACGCGATCACCGAGCCGCCGAACATCAAGGCCGCGATCAGCTTGCTACTGCCGATCCCACCCGCGCCCGCGCTGCGCTCAACGACGGCGATCCTGCGCGCGCGCTCGCGTTGGTCGAGCGCCAGCAGTTCCCCCACGAGTTCGACGGTCGTCGCGTCGCGCTCGAGGTCGCGGCGCTGTGCCGGCTCGATCGCCAAGCCGACGCCGAGGCGCGCGCTCGTGCGTGGCGATCCGCCCACTCCGATCACGCGACCGCAGCCGAGCTGATGGGCGTGTGCTGGTCCGAGTAGTCGTCACACGATCGCCGCGGTGCGGACAGCTACGATCGAATGGCACGACACGAACAAGCGATCATCAAGCTCGGACTGCTGGCCTCCACGATCGCCGCGCTCTCGCTCGGCGGCTGCGTGCTCGACCTCGACAAGCTCGACGCCGGGCAGGACGACTCCGCCGACGATCCCGAGACCGGAGGAAATCCCTCCGAGGCGCTCGAGTGCCTGATCGGCACCGAGGTCGACGCGACCGGCGTCGAGCAGTCCACCTTCGAGCCCGGCTGTGAGGTCACCTGCGACGACGGCTGGGGCCACGACGCCGACGCGCTGCCGATCGCGTGGACATCCGAGGTCGAGGCCTATCCGCCCGACTCGCTGTCCCGCCCACGCGCGATCGGATTGTTCGAGAACGGACGGGTGGTCGTGGCCATCCACCGCTCGGGCGCGATGGGATTCGAGCACTTCGAGCCCGACGGGGTCAACTTCGGCGGCTTCGACATCGAGGGCATCGACAGCGTCGTCTACGGCGTCGAGATCGACTCGCACATGGCCTACGTGACCCACGGCGATGACGACGGGACCATTCACCTCAGCGCCCTCTCCATCTTCAACGATCAGCAGATCGCGTGGACGATCGACTTCACTGCTCACTGGGCGACCAAGCCGACGCGCAACGGCGGCCGGATCGCGGTGAGCCTGGTACTCGACGAGACCAAGCACGAGCTGGTCGTGCTCGATCTCGACGGCAACGTGCAGTGGCAAGAGCCGACCGTCGTGTCGGCGAACGCGAACGCTGTCGCGCTGTCGCCCTCGGGGGCGCGCGTGGCGGTGATCGGTGAGAGCACGAGGATCCACGACGCGGCCAGTGGCGACTTGCTGCTCGAGTCCTCGCATGGGATCACGTTCACGATGTGGCCGCAGAGCGCGGCCTTCGTCGACGAGGATCTCCTGGTCGCGATTGGCTCGGGTATCGAGTTCGAGAGGTTCACCGGTTGGTTTTCCGGCGTTTCGCTGAGCGGCGACGTCAACTGGGAGCACCTCTACAACCGCGCGACCGCCTGGTGCCCGGATCCGCTGGAGGACGACGAGCACTCAGCCGAGACCGCAGAGCTGCTCAGTGCCGTCACCCGGCTCGCCGACGGCAGCCTCGTCGCGGTCGGAACCGAGAACTTCGAGGGCAACGGCGTCTACGGCAGTCACCCCTGGGTGGCCCACTTCTCGGCCGACGGCGAGTTCCTGGCCAACGATCGCGGTCTTTGGGACGGCCGGGCGATCGACGCGGTGGCCGGGCCGGACGGGTCGGTGTTCGTGCTGATCGCCGAAGGGATAACGACCGGCTGCGAGGGCCCCTGCCCGGATGTCAGCGAGGGATTCGCTGTGCGCAAATATGTACCGTAACGGCGACTTGCGTGCGGACCGGCGGCGTGCGTAACGTGATCTCACATGGGTGAGCACCAGGTCTCTGAGGCCGACGACGCCGAACTCCGCGCTTTCATGCGAGCCATCCTCGCCGATGTCCATGCCCTCGAGCAGGTCATCGCGCGTGGAATGATCGAGACGGGAGTACGCCGGATCGGCGCCGAGCAGGAGATGTTCTTGGTCGACAAGACGCTCTCCTGCGCGCCGGTCTCGACCCAGGTGCTCGAGACCGCCAACGATCCGCGGCTGACCACCGAGCTGGCGAAGTTCAACCTCGAGGCCAACCTGTCGCCGCAGATCTTCGGCGGCTCGTGCCTGCGCAACCTCGAGAACGAGCTCAACGACGTGATCGCGGTGGCCCGCAAGGCCGCCGCGGCGCACGACGCCAAGGTCGTGCTGTGCGGCATCCTCCCGACCCTGCGCAAGCCGGATCTGGTGATGTCGAACATGACCCCGCTGCCGCGCTACTTCGCCTTGAACAAGGCCATGCATCGCATGCGCGGCGGGCAGGACTTCCACGTGCTCATCAAGGGCAAGGACGAGTTCGAGCTGACCCACGACAACGTCATGCTCGAGGCTGCGAACACCAGCTTCCAGGTCCACTTCCAGTCCGACGCCCGCGAGTTCGCGCGGCTCTACAACCTCGCGCAGGTCGTGACCGCCCCGGTGCTCGCGGCCTCGGTCAACTCGCCCGTGCTGATGAGCAAGCGGCTGTGGAGCGAGACTCGGGTGGCGCTGTTCCAGCACTCGGTCGACACCCGGATGGACGGGCAGCGGGCCCGCAACTCGCGGCCGCGCGTCGGCTTCGGCGATCGCTGGGTCGACGACTCGGTGCTCGAGATCTTCCGCGAGGACATCGCCCGGTTCCGCGTGGTGCTCTCGACCGCGCTCGACGAGGACCCGATGGAGAGCCTGCGCAACGGCAAGGCGCCTGAGCTCAAGGCCCTGCGCCTGCACAATGGCACCGTCTACCGCTGGAACCGGGCCTGCTACGGGATCGTCGACAACGTCCCGCACCTGCGCATCGAAAACCGTGCGCTGCCGGCCGGGCCCAGCGTGGTCGACGAGGTTGGCAACGCCGCCATGTTCTTCGGGCTGATGTCGGCGCTGGCCGAGGAGTACACCGACATCCGCAAGGAGATGGACTTCGATGACGCCAAGCACAACTTCTTCTCGGCCGCGCGCCACGGCCTCGACTCGCGCCTGACCTGGATCGACGGCAAGACTCACGAGGCGCCCGATCTGCTGCTCGAGCGGCTGATCCCGGCCGCGCGCGAGGGCCTGCTCGCGCGTGGCATCGACTCGTCCGACGTCGATCGCTACATCGGCGTGGTCGAGCAGCGCGTGCGCAAGCAGATGACCGGATCGCAGTGGGCCATCCAGTCGATCGCTCAGATGCCGACCAACGCCCCCCGCGACTCTCGCTCGCGCGCGCTGACCAACGCGATGCTCGAGCACCAAGAGGCGGGCGAGCCGGTCTACATGTGGGAGCCGGCCGCGTTCGACAAGGTCAGGTACGTGCGCGAGAACTACCTGACGGTCGGGCAGTTCATGACCACCGACCTGTTCACCGTGCACCCCGAGGATCTCGTCGACCTGGTCGCGAGCCTGATGGACTGGGAGCGCATCCGCCACGTGCCGGTCGAGAAGGACGGCAAGCTGGTCGGGCTGATCTCGCACCGCGCCGTGCTGCGGCTGGTCGCGCGTGGTTACCTCGATCGGCAGGGCACCGAGAAGGTGGCCGTGCGCGAGATCATGCGCTCCGATCCGATCACCGTCGCGCCGTCGACCACCACGCTCGAGGTCTTGCAGATCATGCGCGACCACAAGGTCTCCGCGCTGCCGGTCGTCGACGACAACAAGCTGGTCGGCATCGTCACCGAGCACGACTTGATCGCGGTCTCCAGCCGCTTGCTCGAGAACTACCTGCGAGGGGCGTAGCCGTCGTGCAGGACGTGCGGCAGCGCGCCACCGTCACGCGACGGTGGCTGGGCGCATACGAGGGCGAGCGTCCGGGTCCGACCATGGTTGTGGTCGGGGGCATCCACGGCAACGAGCCGGGCGGGGTGATCGCGGTGCAGCGCGTGATGCAGGAGCTGCGGCAGCGCAAGCTCGACATGCGCGGGCGTCTGCTCGGGCTCGCGGGCAACCGCACCGCCCTCGAGCACGACGTCCGCTACCTGACCCGCGACCTGAACCGGCGCTGGTATCCGGATCATCTCGCGCGCCTGCGGGATCAGCCGCGCGAGCAGGACAGCTCCGAGGACACCGAGCAGCGCGAGCTGCTGCACATCTTCGATCGGCTCGACGAGCGCTTCGATCATCCGCTGGTGGTGATCGATCTACACAGCTTCTCCGCCGAGGGGCCGCCGTTCTCGGTCGTCGCGGACACGCTGCGCAACCGCCCGATCGCGTACGAGCTGCGCGTGCCGATCATCTTCGGGCTCGAGGAGGCCGTCGAGGGGACGCTGCTTGGATATCTCGCGGATCTCGGGCACATCGCGATCGGCTTCGAGGCTGGGCAGCACGAGGATCCGCTGACGATCGAGAATCACGTCGCCGCGCTGTGGGTAGCGATGGTGGCCGCGGGGTTGCTCCGACGCGCGGATGTGCCGGAGCTGTCTCGCCACGAGGAGCGGCTCGAGCAGGCCGCCGCCGGGTTGCCGCGGGCGGTCGAGATTGTCTATCGGCACGCGATCCGGCCCGAGCACGAGTTCCGCATGGATCCGGGGTTCGTGAACTTTCAGGCGATCCGACGGGGGCAGCGCTTGGCGATCGACCGCGAAGGGGAGGTGGGGTCACCTTCGGCCGGGCGGATCCTGATGCCGCTCTACCAGGGGCTCGGCGAGGATGGGTTCTTCGTCGCGCGGGAGCTCGGGAATGCGCGGCTGCAGCTGTCGGCGGCGCTGCGGAAGCTGCGGGTGGATGGGTT
>DATLLB010000731.1:0-9029 GCA_035538075.1 Enhygromyxa sp. | reverse complement strand
CTCGATCACGGGCTCGCTCGCACGCTCGATCTCAGGCTCGCTCGCACGCTCGATCTCAGGCTCGCTCGCACGCTCGATCTCAGGCTCGCTCGCACGCTCGATCTCAGGCTCGCTCGCACGCTCGATCTCAGGCTCTGCGATCGTCGGCGCAGGCTCGGACGGCTCGGGCGATTCTTCGTCTTCGACGGCGACCGCCGGAGCCTCGACGTCGGTCTTCGCTTGCTCGACAGGCGCTTGCTCGACAGGCGCTTGCTCGACAGGCGCTTGCTCGACGGGCGCTTCCGCTTCGGTCGCGTCGT
Organism: Enhygromyxa sp.; assembly: GCA_035538075.1. Classification (GTDB taxonomy): domain Bacteria; phylum Myxococcota_A; class Polyangia; order Nannocystales; family Nannocystaceae; genus Plesiocystis. The sequence goes on along the minus strand of DATLLB010000731.1, from coordinate 8,730 downwards.
CATGCTCGGCCGACTCGTCGTGCTCACGCTCGACCAGCGCCTCGTCGCTCGCCGCGATCGGTCCACCCTCACCGTGACGCGCCTCGGTCTTGGCCTTCTTGCGTGCGTCTCGACGCGACTGCTTGCGGCCCTTCTTGCCCTTGGGCTTGCGCTGCGCCTCGGGGCTCGCGGTCTCGGTCGGCTCGACTCGCTTCTCGCTCTTGCGCTCGCGCTTGCGCTTGGCCTCGAGCAGCGGTCGCAGGCCCTTCTTCGCTCGCTTGAGCAGCTCCTGCGCGATCGCATCGCCGCTGGCCTCGACGGCGTCCTCGGCCTCGCGCAGCAACGCCGCCGCTTCGTCGGCCTTGTCGCAGCGCTGCAGCGCCAGCACGACCCCCGCGAGCGCGCGCGGATGATCGCCGAAGGCCGCGCGCGCCTGCTGCAGGTGACCGAGCGCCTCCTGGTTGTGGCCGGCCTCCGAGAGCAGCACCACGCCGAAGTTGAGGTGATCGAGATCGGACAGCTGATCGCGCTTGCGCAGCTGAGCCAGCAGCTCGCGCGCCTCCTTGCGATCGCCGGCCAGCACCAGCGCGTGCGCCTGCGCGGAGGCCAGCTCGTGCTTGTCGGCGTGGGTCGACACGCGCTCGGCCTCGGCGAAGGCCTTGGCTGCTGCCCGCCCGTCGCCGACCGCGAGGTGCACTCGGCCCTCCTGCACGCGCAACCATCCGTGCGGCGCGAGCATCTTGGCGGTCGTGTTGCTGCGCAGCTGCTCGAGCACCGCGTGGCCCTTGTCGGCGTTGCGCTCGAGCTCGATCGCGTCGACCTTGGCGGACAAGCGCGCGAGCACCAGCGACTCGACCAGCAGCGGCATCGCGAAGAACGCCGCGACGCCGACGACCGCCAGCGCCCACAGGTACGCATTCCCGGTCACGTCGGCGAGGATCCAACCGGCGATGATCAAGATCAGCGCCACCCAGCCGCGAACCACCCAACCCGTCGCCGGTATCCCCGAAGCCTTCCACAGCTCGTCGGGGATCTTGGGCGTCGTCGGATCTAGCGGCGCGATCGGACCGGACACGGTCGCGCAAAATGCCTGACGCAGCGCAAGCTCGCAAGGCCGGGCGGCGCATCGGCGCGGTAGGCCCCGTGCTCGCCGGTCGGCGAGGTACCACGCGCGCTCGCGTCACTCGCGGAGCATTTGGATCACTCGACGAAAGTGGAGCAGCTGCCCTCGATGCAATCGACCGCGAGGCTCATCGGGTCGAGCACCTGCTGGCCGTCCTCCGCGAGGGTCGGTCCGGCCGGACACCCGCATGCGGGGTACTGACTGTCACAGATCGCCTCGGCCGCGTCGAAGTCCGCGACCTCGTCGACATTGATCCCGAGTGCCACGCTGTTGCCACAGCAGTCGGTCGTGTGAATGGCGATGGCGCACTGCTCGACGTCGCTGCAGCTCTTGTCGAAGGTCGGGAAGACGGCCGGACACATGATCGGCTCGCCGTCACCGTCGCCATCGCCGTCGCCGTCGCCCGGTTCGCCGTCGCCATCGCCCGGCTCGCCGTCGCCATCGCCATCGCCATCGCCCGGTTCGCCGTCGCCGTCGCCCGGCTCGCCATCGCCGTCACCCGGATCCCCGTCGCCCGGCTCACCGTCGCCATCGCCGGGGTCGCCGTCGCCGTCGCCGGGATCTCCGTCGCCGTCGCCGGGATCCCCGTCCCCATCGCCGCTGGTCTCGGCCGCGTCGTTGTTGCCCTCACCGTTGCCGTCGTCGGCACAGGCGAAGCTCGAGAAGCTCAGCAGGGCGGCGGCCGCCCACGTACGTCGAAGCAGTGCATCAGTCCAGTTCATGGACCCGACACTAGCAGAGCTCAGCCGCTCGCCGCGATGGCCTTGTCGAGCCGGTCGAGCAGCAGATAGATGAACAGCGCCACGGCAGCCGCGATCGCAGCCAGGACCAGGAAGAAGGCGACCGGCGACATCATGTGCTGGATCCCGCCGAAGAAGCCCGAGAAGTTATTGCCGAACGCGCTGGCCAAGAACCACCCGCCCATCGCCAAACCAACCAGGCGCTTGGGCGCGAGCTTGGTCACCAGCGACAGACCCATCGGCGACAGCAGCAGCTCGCCGATCGTGATGATCGCGTAGAAGCCAACCAACCACAGGCCCGACACCTTCTCGGCCCCGCCGTCGGAGAACAACCCGGCCACCGCCATCAGCAGCAGCGACGCCGTGGTCAGGCACATTCCGTAGAACATCTTGCGCGCGGTCGAGACCTCGCGCTTGCTCGCGGTCAGCCAAGCGAACAGCAGCACGATCAGCGGCGTGAACCCGACCACGAACAACGCGTTGAGCGACTGGAACAGCTCGGCGTTGATGACCGGCACCCACTCGCCGGGCGGCAGCTCTTCGGGCGGATGACCAAAGCGCTTCTCGTACTCGACGTACAGCGAGTCGAAGGTCGCTTGGCTGACCACGTAGGTCGCATACGCTCCGCTCGGACCTTCACGCAGGAGCGCGACCCGGCGCTTGGGCGCCACGCCTTCTTCGACGTTGACCGACACCGTCGGCGCGCCGTGAGAGTCGGTACCGGTCTCGACCTTCACCGCGCCGTCCGGATAGACCGCGGTCGCGAAGCGCCAGACCTCGGCCTCCTCACCCGAGAAGCTGGTCGCCTCGGCCTTGGCGTCGAACTCCTTCACCTGCAGGTCGGGGTTCGCCGCGAGCAGCGTCGCGAGCGTCTGCTCGTCCATCCGCTTTTGCCCGTACATGCGCTCGACCGTGGCGTCGGGGACCACGACCAGGCTCGCACGGTTCGGTCGCGGCAGCTCCTCCGCCGCGTTGCCGTAGTAGCTCGGCAGCGCGTCCTGCTGAAACAAGCTCGGCGCCGGCACGTCGCGCGCGGTGCTGTCGTTGGCCCACTGCGTCAGCGCCGAGCCGTTGAGGTGCAGGACCATGAAGAAGGTCCCGCCGGCCACATAGATCGGCAGCAGCGCGAGCAAGCCCGGGCGCTCCTTGGGGTTGGCCTTGAGCCCGAGTCGCACGAAGAACACGCCGACCGGGATCATGCCGGCCAAGAACCCAGCGACGGCCGGGCGCACCGGGATGCTCGCAGGCATGAAGTTCTTGGCCAGCCAAAATCCAATCAGGCCGAAGGCGAGCGCAGGCAGCAGGATCTTGCCAAACACGTCGCCGAAGCTGGCGTCGTCCTTGCTGGTCTCGGGCTTGCGATCGGCCGGCTCGAGCACCTTCCAGCTGAAGATCAGGATCACCATGCCGATCAACAGGCCGATGCTCGCGACCCGGAAGGTCCACAACCATCCCCATGAATTGCGCACGCCCGAGCTCAAGAACGAGGCCACGAACGCGCCGATGTTGATGCCCATATAGAAGATGTTGAAGCCGGCGTCGCGCTTCGGATCTCCTGGTTCGTAGAGATTGCCGACCATCGCCGAGATGTTCGGCTTGAGCAGACCGTTACCGAGCACCAGCCCGACCAGGCCGCCGTAGAAGTACCCACGGCCAGGGATGCTCATGAAGAACAGGCCGGTCGCCATGATCAAGCCGCCGATCAACACGGCGCGGCGATAGCCGAGGAAGCGATCGGCGATCATGCCGCCGGGAAACGGCGTGAAGTACACGAAGGCCAGGTAGAGCCCGTAGATCTCGTTGCCTTCCGCCTTCTTCAAGCCGAGCCCGCCGCGCTCGAAGTCGGTCGCGTACAAGAGCAGCACGTTGAGCATCGTGTAGAAGGCCAGGCGCTCCCACATCTCGGTGAAAAACAGACGATAGAGGCCCCGGGGATGCTTGGAATTGGTCTCCGCCACGCTCGCTCGTTTCGCTCGAGGAGCGGGCATCTTGACACATCCACCGCCGCCATGAAAAAGCCGAGACGATGGAGGCCGAGCGCTTCGACGTGATGGTGGTCGGGACCGGCTTCGGCGGCTCGGTCACCGCGGCTCGACTCGCGGCCGGTGGCATGCGCACGCTGGTGCTCGAGCGTGGTCCGTGGTGGGGCCCGGCCGGCGAGCGGCTCGCTCCCGATCCGGCGATCCGGCGCCGCTGGCCGCGAGGGCTGCAGGGCAGCCGCAAGTTCATCCGCAACGTTCGAGTGGCCCGCGGTCGCAGCGGTCGCGAGCTGCAGCTCAACGTCGATGGCCTGTTCGAGCTGCACCGCTTCGAGCAGCTGATCACGCTGGCCGGCAGCGGCGTCGGTGGTGGCTCGCTGATCTACACCAACATTCAGGCCCAGCCCGGCCCGGAATTCTTCGACGGGTTCCCGGCCGAGATCAACGCGAGCGAGATGGCCTCGCACTACCAGCGCGTGCGCGCGATGTTGCGGCCCGCTCCGCTGCCGCAGCGGCCCGACAAGAACCGCGCGTTCGAGCGGGCCGTCGACGAAGCCGTCGGCGCGCACCCGACTTATCCCGATCTCGCGATCGCGTGGGGCGAGGATCCGTCGCGGCCGCAGCGGGTCGTCAACGCGGCCGGGGTCACACAGTCGACCTGCATTCACTGTGGCGAGTGCGTGCTCGGCTGCCCGAACATGGCCAAGACCACCCTCGATCTCACCTACGTGGCCGCGGCCCTGCAGGCGGGCGCGCAGCTGCGAGCCTTGTCCGAGGTCGTTGCGATCGGCGAGGTCCCGCGGGCGCGCGGCGGTGGTTACGAGCTGCGCTACATCGATCACCGCGACGCTCGCAAGCCGCAGCATACGGTCCGCGCCGACAAGCTGGTGCTGGCGGCCGGGACCCTCAACACCTTGCGGCTGCTGTTCGCCGCTCGCGATCGCCACCGCACGCTCCCACGCCTGCCGATGACGCTCGGCCACGGCTTCTCGCCCAACGCCGATCTCGGCTCGCTGTTCCTGGCCGCGCGCGCGCACCTGCACGACTCCACGCGCGGGCCGTCCTTCAACGCCTACCATCGCGTGCCCGAGCACGGCGGCGGGCCGCTGCGCTATTTGGTCGGTGAGCTCGGGCTGCCGCTCTCGGCGTTGCCGTTGCCAAAGGTGGTCGCGCGGCTGCTCGGGACCTCGGCGTTGTTGATCGCCATGGGTGCCGACGCCTCGACCGGCACGGTCGGGTTCGACGGCGAGTTCTTGCGCAGCGACGTCGGCCGCGAGCTCGACCCCGAGATCTACGACGCGATCGAGGCCGACTCGGCCAAGATCGTCGCCGCGTATCGGCCGACCTTCGCGTGGATCAACGCGCCTGCCGGTCGAGGCAAGCGCAACATCGCAACTGTGCACCCGCTCGGCGGCGCGGGCATCGGCAACCATGCGAGCGACGGCGTCGTCGATCACCGCGGGCAGGTGTTCGGTTATCCCGGCCTCTATGTCGCCGACGGATCGCTCTACCCACGCGCGCCTGGGATCCCACCGTCGATGACCATCGCCGCGCTGGCCGAGCGCCAAGCCGCCCTAATGCTCGAGTAGCTCGCTGGAGCGGAAGTTCTTTAAATAGAACTTCCGCTCCAGCGGACTTCTGGTTTTGATGGCGGCCGTCGCCGGCCCGCCCCCTGGCCGGTACACGCCCGTCCAGGGGCCCCCACCCACACGGGAGCCCTTCGGGCTCCTGTCCCCCTGGACTTTGGCGGTAGCCAATGAGCCAGGGGGCTCGGCCTCACAGCGCGTCCGCGTCGGCAGGCATCGACTTGGACTTCGACTTCTTGGTCTCGCCAGGCATCGGCTGCTCGTCGCGCTGGTTCTCGATCCACGCGTCGATGCCCGCGCTGGACGAGCGCGCCTGCTCGAACCACTGATCGGCTTCGGCGGTGCGGCGATCCTGCTCGAGGCACAGACCGATGCCCGCCTTCGCGCGCGCGACCGCGAGCGTGTCGCTGCTCGCCGCGATGATCTCTTCGTAGCGCGAGCGGGCACGATCGCAGTCACCCTTGCGCCGATCCGCGTTGGCCCGCTCGAGGGTCGTCCAGGTCTCGTCTTTGCTCAGCGGATCGGGTGCCGGTTTGGGGGCCACGGCTGCCCCGGCGTCCTTGCTGATGCGCGGCTTCTTCTTGCTCACGCCGCTCGGCGATCCAGCCAAGCTGCCCGGCACCACGACCGGCTGGCTCGGCTCGCTCGGCGTCACGCTCTTCGGCTCGACTTCGGGCTCGGGCTCGGGCTCGGGTTCGGGCTCGTCCTTACGAGCCATGTTGGCCGGCTCCGACGGGGTCGAGTCGCGCTCTTCGATCTGCTGGTTCTCGCTCAGCCGCTCCGCGGCGCCGTTCAGCGCCCGGTTGGGCTCGAGCAGCAACAACACCGCGGCGGCCGTGCCCGCGAGCGCAAAGCCGGGCACCAACACCCCACGCCAACGCGACCAGAATTTACGCCACCCACTACCGTCGGCCGTCGGCGCGGTGACTCGACGGCTGACCGCGTGCGCCTCGGCGATCACATAAGCGAGCAGATCGGCGCGCGGCTCCTCGATCGGAAACGCCTCGCGACAGAGCGCGAGCACGTCCTGATATTCACCCAGGCGCTCGCTCAGCGCCGGCGACAGCTCGAGCGACTCGAGGTCGTCGATGTGCTCGAGCGACACGAGGGCGTCCTCGAGTTGATCGAGCTGTCGTGGGTCGAAGTCAGCCACTGGCGGAGGCTTTCTGCTTGCTCTGGCGCGGAGGCGCCGGGGGCTTGGATTCGTCGCGCGGATCGATGTCTTGCAGATCGCCGCGCAGCTTCTCGAGCGCGTAGCGCATGCGGCTCTTGACCGTATTCTCGGGCGCGCCGACGGCTTCGCCAATCTGTTTGAACGAGAGCCCGCCAAACTGGCGCATCATGAAGACTTCGCGCTGATCGTCGGGCAGGTTCTCGATCGCCGCGGCGACTCGCTCGCGGATCTTGGGCGCCTCGGAGGCGGAGTCGGTCCCGACCTCGCCGGCCTCGGTGACGTCCAAGATGCTGAGCCCCGAGTCCTCGCCCCGACCCTTGCGCTTGGCTTCGAGCGGCAGCGTGCGCCGAAATTTTTGGCGGCGGCTCTCGTCGACACAGAGGGTGCGCGCGATCGTGTAGATCCACGTGGTGAAGCGAGCGGTCCGCTGATAGCGATCCTTGGCTCGGATCACCCGCAAGAACACCTCTTGCAGCAGCTCCTCCGCGCGGCTTTGGTTGTGGACGCTGCGCAGCAAAAAATTGTAGAGGCCACGCTTGTGGCGAGCGACCAGCCGATCGAATGCGGCCGCTTCACCAGCTCCGAACGCGAGCATCAGATCCTCGTCGCTGGGCTCTCCATCCAGGAGCTCGCCGCGGCCGGGGGCCTGGTCGTCCGCACTCATCGTCCTCGTTGGTCCAACGACTTTTTGCCTGTCAGCCCCGCAGGGGCGTGGGACAATTTGCGGTCCCGACCCCAGGGGAAGCAAGTCCGACGCGGAGGTCTCGAGTCCGTAGGTCCTGGCGATCGTGGCGGTCCCCATCACGACACCTCAACGGACAAGCTGGCCGCTCGGCGCCTCGAGACGGAACTTCCTTGGGACCCTGCTCGCACGATCGCTGCGAAACGGCGGGCGCACCGTTGCGATCTTGGGGAGCTTGGGATTTGCGGGTTCTGCGGCCCGGCTCGAACTCACATAGCTATCTCGGTTTCGCCGGTCAGGCCACCCGGCGAGAACGTGGGCGCGCTTGGCAGCGCGGGCAGAACACGCCGCTGCGTCCTTGATGGACAAAGCCTCGCAACGGCGTCGCGCACGCTGGACAGGGTTCGCCCGCGCGACCGTACACGCGCAGATCATCTTGGTTGCGACCGACGTCGCCGGTCACGTTGCGAAAATCCTTGAGGGTCGTGCCGCCATTCTCGATCCCGCGACGAAGGGCCGCCTGCACCGCCTCGGCCAGTCGTTGCCAGGCGGAGGGCGCGAGCCGACGCGCAGGCAGGAGCGGATGCAGCCGGGCCTCGAAGCAGGCCTCCAGCGCGTAGATGTTGCCAATCCCCGCGACCGCCCGCTGGTCCAGCAACGCGTCTCGCAGCGCGCGATCGCTGCGACCGAGCGTCTGGGCGAGCAGCTCGCCGTCGAAGTTGCGATCGAGCGGCTCCGGTCCGAGCGAGGCAAGCGGCTCGGCTGTATAGATGGTTTCTGCCAGCCCCGCCCGGAGACCGCCGAAGCGTCGCGGGTCGACGAAGCGCAGCTGCCGTCCGTCGGCGAAGTCGACGACCAGGTGCGTGTGGACGACTCGGTCTTGCTCGGCGCGGGCGATCCCGCAGCGGCCCGACATGCCGAGGTGGATCAGCAAGACCAGCTCGCGCTGATCGGCGCCGTGCATGTGCCAGAGCAGATACTTGCCGCGTCGATGCACGCGGCCCGGCGTCGCGCCCTTTAGGATCGCTAGGTTCTCCTTGTCGCGCCGCCACTCGGCGCCGATCCGCAGCGCTTGGGCCGAGCGCCAGACCGCCGTCACCGGTGCCCGCACGCGCGCCGCGGTGAGACCTCGACGGACCGACTCGACCTCGGGCAACTCGGGCATGACTACTTTGCCTCGGGATCGCGCTCGCGTGCGCGCGCGAGCGCGGCGAATTGTTCGGGGCCGAGTCGCTCGGGTCGAATCTGCGGATCGAGCTCGGCGGCGGCGATCCAGCGCAGCGCCTGCTCGCGCGGGGCGAGCCCGGCCAGGGCGTTGACCAGCGTCTTGCGTCGACGCTGAAAGCAGGCGCGAACCAGGGCCAGGTACGCGTCCGGATCATTCACGACCCCGCGCGGCTCGGGCAGCGGATCGAGCCGGATCACCGCCGAGTCCACGCGCGGCGGCGTCACGGCGGCGCTCTCTCG
>DATLLB010000730.1:0-2145 GCA_035538075.1 Enhygromyxa sp. | reverse complement strand
GAGGAGCAGACCGAGTTCAACGTCATCCTCGCCGACGCGGGCGCCAACAAGATCAACGTGATCAAGGCCGTCCGCGAGATCACGGCCCTTGGCCTCAAGGAAGCCAAGGATCTGGTCGAGGGCGCGCCCAAGCCGATCAAGGAAGGCGTCTCCAAGGACGAGGCCAAGGACATCAAGGCGAAGCTCGAAGCGGCCGGTGCGAAGGTCGAGGTCAAGTAACAGCCCTTGCCTTCGACTCGTTCCGTGACCATGGGTAGGCGTTCCGACGCTCGGGGCGCCTATCAGGCGAGCGTCGTCAGTCGAACGCCGCGCGGGCCGGGAGCCGTGTCTCCCGTGCCCGCTCTTGGCGTTTCTAGCGCTTTCGCTCGAGCGCTCTCGTCTCCGTTTGCTCCGTCTGTTTTCAAGGAAGTGACCTATGGCTTCAAAGGTCCAGTCGAACTTTCGGCACCGCACCAACCTCGGCCGCGTCGACCCCATCGTCGACAGTCCGAACCTGATCGACATCCAGCAGTCGAGCTACGACACGTTCCTGCAGTCCGCCGTCGGTCCGCGCGAGCGCCGCGAGATCGGGCTCGAGTCGGTGTTCCGTAGCGTCTTCCCGATCAAGGATTTCGACGGGACCAGCGAGCTCGTCTACGTCTCGTACAACCTGGAGAAGCCCAAATACGACGTGGACGAGTGTCGCCAGCGCGGCATGACCTACGCCGCGCCGATCAAGGTCACGACCCAGCTCATGGTCTACGACACCCGCGAGGGTGGCGAGCGCATCGTGCGCGACATCAAGGAGCAGGAGGTCTACTTCGGCGAGATCCCGCTGATGACCGAGACCGGTACGTTCATCATCAACGGAACCGAGCGCGTCGTCGTCTCCCAGCTCCACCGCAGCCCCGGCGTCTTCTTCGACCACGACAAGGGCAAGACGCACTCGAGCGGCAAGCTGCTCTATTCCGCCCGCATCATCCCGTACAGCGGCTCGTGGCTCGACTTCGAGTTCGACCACAAGGACATCATCTACGTGCGCATCGACCGGCGCCGGAAGATGCACGCCACCGTCCTGCTCCGCGCGCTCGGCTACAGCACGCAGGAGCTGCTCAACTACTTCTACTCGACCGAGACCGTCTTCATCGAGAAGGGCGGCAAGTTCGGCAAGAGCATCGAGTTCGACCTGCTCCCCGGTCAGCGCGCCACGCGCGACATCAAGATCGGCAACGAGGTCGTCGTAAAGAAGAACACCAAGTTCACGCGCGCGGCCATGAAGAAGCTGCGCGAGGCCAGCCTCGATCGCCTGCCGATCGAGCTGCCGGAGCTGATCGGCAAGGTCAGCGCCGAGGACGTGATCGACAAGGAGACCGGCGAGGTCCTGCTCGAGTGCAACGAGGAGGTCACCGAGATCACGCTCGACCGCCTGCGCGAAGCCGGCGTCGGCGAGTTCAAGGTCCTCTTCATCGACGGCCTCAACGTCGGCCCGTACCTGCGCGACACCCTGATCGCCGACAAGGTCAAGACGACCGAGGACGCGATCATGGAGATCTACCGGCGCCTGCGACCGGGTGATCCGCCCACGCTGGAGACGGCCAAGCAGCTGTTCCACAACCTGTTCTTCAACGCCGAGCGCTACGACCTCTCGGCCGTCGGTCGCCTCAAGCTGAACTACAAGTTCTACCGCGACCTGCCGGAAGAGCAGCGCCCGCCGCTCGATCAGACCGTACTCACCCCGAGCGACATCCTCGAGACGGTGCGGCATCTTATCGAGCTCAAGAACGGCCGCGGCTCGGTCGACGACATCGACCACCTCGGTAACCGCCGCGTGCGCGCGGTCGGCGAGCTGATGGAGAATCAGTATCGCATCGGCCTCGTGCGCATGGCCCGCGCGATCAAGGAGCGCATGAGCGTGTCGCAGGAAATCGACACGCTGATGCCGCACGACCTGATCAACGCCAAGCCTGTGGGCGCGGTGGTCAAGGAGTACTTCGGCTCCAGCCAGCTCTCGCAGTTCATGGACCAGACCAACCCGCTCAGCGAGGTGACGCACAAGCGCCGCCTCTCGGCGCTCGGTCCCGGCGGTCTGACCCGCGAGCGCGCCGGCTTCGAGGTGCGCGACGTGCACGCCACGCACTACGGCCGCATCTGCCCGATCGAGACGCC
>DATLLB010000729.1:0-2071 GCA_035538075.1 Enhygromyxa sp. | reverse complement strand
TTCGAGCTGGTGTTTCATTTCCACGGCACCCACAGCGAGCACGTCGAGCAGCAGCGCGAGGGGCTCGAGAAGAAGAAGTGGGTGGGGTGGGATCGGCTCGATCAGACCCTCGCGGCGGCGATCGAGCTCGATCAGAAGCGGCCGTACAACGTCGCGCTGATCTATCCCTTCTCGGCCGGCAAGCGACTCGAGCCCAGCCATCGCGGGTGGAGCAACGTGGCCTACGATCGGATGTGGATGGATCCGGCGCAGCCGCCCGACTATCGCGATGACTTCGCCAAGCTCCACGCCGAGGTCACTGCGTTGCTCACCGGCGAATTTGGCGTGCACCCGAGCAAGCTGCCGGGCGACGTGATCGCCGAGGGGCACAGCGCGGGGGGCATCGCGCTCTACAATATTGCGATCCACGGCTCGCCCAAGATCCGCGAGTACATCTTCCTCGACGCAAGCTTCCAGAGCTGGGCGGACGGCTGCTACGAGGCGGTCAAACAGCACGGGTCGCCGGCCAAGCTGACGCTGGTGGTGACCGAGAAGGGCATCGCCGATCCCTTCGACGGTCGCACGCCGTGGTGCACCGATCTCGAGAGCGACGCCGCGCTGTGGGCCGAGCAGCAGTCGTCGTGTGCGGGCAAGCCCGAGCAGAAGGTGCCGGGCAGCGACTGGACCTGCGCGGAGCTGGAGCTGCGCGAGCAGGAGTGGCGCGAGGACTACCAGGACTGGTGCGTGGCGATGAAGGACGACATGCGCAGCGTCCCGGAGGTCACGCTGATCCGCACCAAGGTCACCCACGGCAAGCAGCCGCGGCACTTCGTCGGCGGGCTCGAGCTGCCCGACGACCGGCACTGAAGACGGGCGATCAGCGAGTGTCGCCGCTGAACAGCCAGTCGAGGTCGCGCATCGTCAGCTCGCGTTCGAGCCGAGCTGCGATCTCGCGGTAGGCCTGCTCGGGGAGCTCTTGCTCGACGGCTTCCTCGGCCGCGAAGGTGACGTCGAGATCCGACTCCTGCACGCGCGGCAGATCGACCTGGCCGTCGCGCAGGAGCTGGGCGACGCCCTGGATCGCCAGCGGGTCCTTGGCGATCTGTTGGTGCTGCTTCTGCACCTTGAAGGCTGGAACCTCGGGCAGCACGCAGGAGCGTGCGGGCACCGTGCCATCGCCGGCACCCGTGGCCGGTCCGGCGACGACCGAGTCGCCGTTCTTCAGGCTGACCACGGTGCGGTGGTGGAGCGACACGAAGCAGGTGGCGAGCTCGAACAGCGGGCTGTCACGCAGCAGGCGCTTGAGCTGACGGCTCTGATTGAGCCAGCGCTGCAGCGGCGCGTGCTTGGGCCAGGCAGCGCTCGCGTACACTCGATCCGCGGCGAAGAGATCGGGATCGGGCAGCATGTCGATCAGCCCGGGCAGCGTGCGGGCCATGTCGGCGAGCTCGTCGATGCTGGTGTTCAGCGCGACCTTGTCGAGCCTGCGCAGGAACGGGTAGGTGCCCTCGATCGCCTGGATCGGCGCAAACGAGCCGCGCAGCGGGCAGCCGAGCAGCGCCGCGCGATCGATCGCAGCCGCAAATTCGTGGCGGTGCTGGGATGCATAGGCGGCGCAGATCAGGCCGCCCATCGAATGAGCGACCAACGCGAAGCGACGATTCGGCCGATCGATGCGCAGGGTCTCGATGAAGTGATGCAGGCGATCGGCACACTGGCTGATGCTCTTGCGCCAATCGTAGGAGAACTCGTGCACGACGAAGCCCTCGCGGCCCCACTTGCGCTCGGCCTTGCGATAGATCAGCTCGAGGTAGCCGTCGGGCGTGATCGCACCGCCCGGGCTGCGATCGCGGATGCCGTCGTCGGCGAGCGCCAACAGGCGGCCCAGTGGTTGCGCGATCAGAGGTGCAGCGCGCAGCCACAGTCGCTTGCGACGTGGACCGCGTTGGGTGAGGTGTCCGCCCATGATCCCGTGCACCCAGATGATCTCCGGGAGGTTGGGATCGATCTTGGCCGGGCCCTCCTGCGACGCGGCCTGCAGATCGGCGAAGAAGTCGTTGGCCTCCTCGTCGCCGAGCACCTCGCGGATGCG
>DATLLB010000728.1:0-3471 GCA_035538075.1 Enhygromyxa sp. | reverse complement strand
GATCGGGGCCGACCACGACGGCGAGCCGCTGGCTGCGGCGCTCGAACTCGTCGAACAGCTGGGCGGCGAACTCGGCCGCAAGACCTGCGAGCCGTGGAGCGCCGCGCATGTCGACCAACAACGGGCGCAGCGGGTGGGTCTCGGCGACGGTCCGCACCGCATCGAGCATGTCGGACCAGACCGCGAGCGGCTCGTCGACGTCGGCGTCGAGGCGCAATGTCCAGCTGGCGCCCGAGCTCTCGACCAAGTGCCAGCCGGGGCCGCGCGCGAGCGTCTGTGGGCCCAGACCCCGAGAATGGGCAGCCGGATGGGTGGCGGCCGTCGCATCGCCGGCCGCCCGAAACTGGGACGGCGGCGTCGTGCTCGTGCTCTGGCAAACAGCGGAGGCGCTAACCATGGCGCTGGTCTTGCCATGAATCGGCGCGCCGGCGAAAGTGCTGGAGCTCGATGCGAATGTGACTACTGCGGCCAATCGTGCGATTGGGAAATGCAGCGATCAATTCCAATCTCGAGATTGGGGGCCAGCCTCACGGTCGGCGAATTTCGTCCCTCGCCCAACCGAACGAAGGGGCTCGAAATGGGCAAAGGATCCAGGCGCTGTACCAACGCCGGAGGCGAGTCCACCACGGCCGATCGCGCGGACGGCCGGCTCGCTCACGACGAGATCTCGCTAGCGGGTGCGCGCGAGCGCCATCGTCCAGGGGAACACGATCGGCATCTCGATGATGTCGAAGCGCGTCGAGATGAAATTGTGAAACCCGCGACGGCCCCAGTGATTGACGTGGTCGGGATCGTTGCCGAGCCGCCGGATGTTCTTGAGCGCCAGGAAGTTCGAAGCCATGAACACGGGCTCCCAGGGCACGCTCAGCAGCAGCCACCCGGTGCTCAGGCGATCGAGGATCGGCAGCATCTGCGCGGGGTTGGGGATGTGCTCGAGCACCTCGAGCATGACGACCATGTCGAACTTGCGGCCGTCCTCGATCAGCTCGCGAGCGTCGCGATGCTCGATCGTGGCCCGGTTGCCGAGCCGCTGGCGGGCGACCCGAACGGCGCGCTCGCTGAGGTCGATGCCGGTCAGCTCGGCTTCGATGCCGCCCTCGGCCAGCGCGCTGAGCACGAAGCCCTCGCCGCAGCCGAGCTCGAGGATGGTCGTCGGGCGGGCGCGGTTGATCAGCTCGATGGCCTTGTCATGAAATGCGCGGATCAGCGCCCGCTGGACCGGGTTGCGGCTCTCATGCTTCTTTTGGTTGGAGCTGCGTTCGTCGACGGTTCGCATGATCATTTTTTGTTCAAGACGGCTTGCGCAGCTCTTCCGCGGAGATGACCGGGAGATCGCGGCAGGTGTCGGCGGAGGGGTCGGAGCGCGGTCCGTCCTCGCTGGTGATGGTATCCGGGTTGAGCTTGCCGTTGCGCTGAGTTGGTGGAGCGACAGGCTTGGGCGGCTGGCGCTCATGGGCGGCGCGAACCGAGTAAATCTCGCGCGGCGCGACGGTGGTGCGCACGAGCAGCTCGCCCAACAGCCCGAAGCAGAGGAACTGCAGGCCGGTGATGGTCAGCAGCACGCCGAGCGTGAGCAGCGGGCGGGTGCCGATCGCCTGACCGAGAAACCACAGGACGGTCAGGTAAATCAGCAGCCCGACCCCGGCGGCGCCGAGCAGCATGCCAGGCAAGCCGAAGAAGTGCAGCGGGCGAGTGCGGTACTTGGTGACCAGCAGCACGGTCAGCAGGTCGAGGATCCCGTCGAAGAAGCGCTTGACGCCGAACTTGCTGACGCCGTGCTTGCGCGCGCGATGGTTGACGACGAGCTGCTCGATGCGAAAGCCCTTGGCGCCGGCGAGCACGGGGAGGAAGCGGTGGAAGCCGCCGTAGACCGAGAGCTCGCGGATGCACTCGATGCGGTAGGCCTTGAACCCGCAGTTGAAGTCCTGCAGCGGGATGCCGCTGAGCTTGCGCACCATCCAGTTGAAGACCTTGGACGGGGCGGTCTTGCCGAGCGGATCGTGGCGGCGCTTCTTCCAGCCGGAGACGAGGTCGGCGCCCGCGTCGATGCGCGCGACGAAGTCGGGGATCATCGCCGGGTCGTCCTGCAGGTCGGCGTCGAGGGTCAGGACCACGACACCGCGCACACGCTCGAACGCAGCCGCGAGCGCCGGCGACTTGCCGAAGTTGCGGCGGAAGTGGATGACCTGTACGCAGGGGTCGCGGCCGGCGAGCTCGTCGAGCTTGCGATCGGAGCCGTCGCGGCTGCCGTCGTTCACGAACACGATCTCGTGGCCACGACCGAGGTGCATGCACGCGGCGGTGATGCCCTGGTAGAGCTCCTCGAGCGACTCGACTTCGTCGAACACCGGCACGACCACGGAGATCCCGGGTCGCTCTGCGATCGCGTCGCCGCTCATCCGAGGCTGGATATCACGTTGCAGCGCGCATGAAAGTAGGACCTCGTTCGGCTCGCGGCGGCGGGCCTGTGGCGTGATTCGTCGCACGGTTGGCGGGCGCGCGCGGGTGGTGCGAGCGGGCCTCGGCGCGATGTCGTATTCTGGCGCGCTGTGGACTTCGCCCTACCAGCGCTCGCCATCGTGATCGGTCTCGCTGGACTCGTGTTTGGTGCTGACCGCTTCGTCTACGGGGCCTCCAACCTCGCGCGACGGCTCGGTGTGTCGCCGCTGCTGGTCGGCATGGTGATCGTCGGTTTCGGGACCTCGGCGCCGGAGATGTTGGTCTCCGCCACTGCGGCGATCGGGCACAACGGCGGCATCGCGCTCGGCAACGTGGTCGGCAGCAACATCACCAACATCGGGCTGGTGCTCGGCGTCTCGGCGCTGCTCAAGCCGATCGAGCTGCACCGCGACGTGGTCCGCCGCGAGATCCCAATCATGCTGGTGATCACCGGTCTGGTCGCGGTGATGTTGATCGACGGGGCGCTCACCGCCAGGGACGGCTTCGGCTTGCTCGTGCTGCTGGCGCTGTTCCTGATCCGCACCATTCGTACCGGGAAGGCCGTGGACGAGGGCGAGGAGCAGACCGAGCCGCTGGTCGGCTATGGGCGCGCGACGCTGTGGGTGGTGGTCGGTCTCGCGCTGCTGATCGCGTCGTCGCGGGGCGTGGTGTGGGGCGCGTCGACGATCGCGGCCGCGTTCGGGGTCAGCGATCTGATCATCGGGCTGACCATCGTCGCGATCGGCACCAGCTTGCCGGAGCTCGCGTCGTCGGTCGCGGCCGCGCTCAAGGGCGAGCACTCGATGGCGATCGGCAACGTGCTCGGCTCGAACGTGTTCAACCTGGCCGCGGTCCTGCCGTTTCCGGCGTTCATCGATCCGGGCCCGCTCGAGGCCGGCCTGCTCGAGCGCGACTACGTGGTGATGAGCATCATGGCGGTGCTGCTGCTGCTGTTCGCGCTGGGCCAGCGCGGTCGCATCAACCGCATCGAGGGCGGCGTCTTCTTGCTGCTGTTCGCAGGCTACCTCGGCC
>DATLLB010000727.1:0-3180 GCA_035538075.1 Enhygromyxa sp. | reverse complement strand
TCCGTTCGTGGTGCTCGACTGCGGCTCGCTCCCGCGCGAGCTTGCCGAGGCGGCGATCCTCGGCCACCGCAAGGGCTCGTTCACCGGGGCGATCAGCGATCGCGCGGGCGCGTTCGAGGAGGCCAACGGCGGCACGCTGTTCTTGGACGAGGTCGGCGAGCTACCGCTCGATCTGCAGCCCAAGCTGCTGCGCGTGCTCGATCGCCGCGAGGTCCAGCGCATCGGCGAGAGCCAGGTCCGCAAGGTCGACGTTCGCGTGGTCGCGGCCACCCACCGCGATCTTCGGCAGATGGTCGGTCAGGGCCTGTTCCGCGAGGACCTCTACTTCCGACTCTCGGTCATGACCGTCGAGCTCCCGCCGCTGCGCGACCGCGGCGAGGACATCCTGCTGCTCGCTCGCAAGTTCCTCGAGGACTTCGCCCGCGTGCACGGCCGCGCGCCGCAGCTCAACCACGAGGCCAAGCAGATCCTCTTGCACGAGCCGTGGCCCGGCAACGTCCGCCAGCTCAAGAACACGATCGAGCGCGCCGCTCACCTCTCGCACAACCTCGTCATCGAGCCGGCCGATCTCCACCTCGGCCGCCGCGAGGGCCGGCCCAAGAAGTTCAACGCCGACGAAGAGACAACGGAGACGAAGCCGACCGCGGCCGCGCCCTTGCTCGACGAAGAGCTCTACGCGTTGCCGTTCAAGGACGCCAAGGAGCACGTGGTCGAGGAGTTCGAGAAGGCCTACTTCGAGCGGCTGCTGGCGCGAACCGACAACAACCTCAGCCGCGCCTCGGCCGAGGCCGGCATCACTCGCTACTACCTCCGCGAGCTGCTCAAGCGCCTCGGTATGCACA
The DNA here is from genome assembly GCA_035538075.1 of Enhygromyxa sp. Classification (GTDB taxonomy): domain Bacteria; phylum Myxococcota_A; class Polyangia; order Nannocystales; family Nannocystaceae; genus Plesiocystis. Next base: position 2,338 of record DATLLB010000727.1, on the reverse strand, counting down.
AGGGCAGCAAGAAGTGAGTTCGTCATGACGAAGGTCGGGCTCGCGCTGGTGCTCACGCTCGGGCTCGGGCTCGGGCTCGCGTGCAAGCCCAAGGAGGCCGAGCCGGTCGCGGTCGCGCGGATGTTCGCCGACACGGCCCGGCGCGGCGACGTGCAGGGCATGCTCGCGCTGATCGAGCAAGCGGCGGTCGAGCGCGTGACCGAGGCAGCCGAGACCGCCAGCGATCAAGTCGGCGGACGGCGAGCGATCGAGGCCAGCGAGATGCTGCAGATCGTCGGCGTCGATCGAACCGTCGCGGTCGCCGAGGCCGAGCTGATCGACGACGACGGCGAGCTCGCGCACGTCGAGCTGACCATGACCGACGGCCGCCGCCTGCGACTCGAGCTGGTCTGGGAGCAGGCGATCGCCGGCGACGAGCACAACGAAGCGCGAGCCGGCGGCTGGAAGGTGCGGATCCCCCTGCCTGCGTCTGCGATCGAGGGGCCGAGCGAGCTCCCGCAGGGTCAGCCCGATGCCTGAGACCCGCGCCCAGACGAGCAAGCAGGGGGTGGGGGTCCTGTGACGGGCTTTGCCCGGCACGGGGGCGGGACCGGCCACGGTCCCGCCATCAAGCTCAGCGTGTTGCCGCCGCTGCTGGCCCTCGCGGCGATCGGCTTTCACTTCGTGTTCGACGTCCCGCATCACCCGATGCTGATGCGCGAAGCGGCGGTCGAAGAGGCCGAGGCGCCCGAGAAGAGCACCACCGCCGCACGCACGCCTCGGCCCTACCGCGCGCGCGGTGGGGCCTACATCCAGCGGCTGCGCAAGAGCTGGTCGACGAAGCCGATCACCAACGAGCCGATCGATCGCCGCTTCGCCGAGCACCACGAGGATCTGCTGCGCTCGGTGCTTCGCAAGGCCGAAGCCGTGGTCATGCCGATCGACGAGCCGATCCTGGTCACCACCCAGGCGACCTGCCACACGATCCGCTGCGAGCTGGAGTTCTGCGCCCCGACCGAGCTCGCCGAGGCCATCGTCGCGCGCTTGCCCAACGCCACCATCCGCGGCCGCAAGCTCTGGCACGAGCTGCGCGAGGTCGAGGTCGAGAGCGAGACCGAGCCGGGCGAGACCTGTCACCGCTACCTCGTCGACTTCGCCATCGAGGCTCCAGACCTGCGCCACCTCGAGCTCTGAATACGCGCCAAACCGCGGGACAAGCGCTGCTTCGGCGACTGCAAAACATCTTGATATCGCTCGCTTTTCGGCCATACCATGCTCAGACGATCGGACGCACGAGCCACGGGCGGCCCGATCCAAACGCGAGAGCGAGCAGTGACCAAATCCGAGCTGATCGAGCGCGTCGCCCAAGAATCGGGGCTGACCAAGGGCCGAGCGGAGATGGTCGTCAACACCATCTTCGACTCGATGACCGCTGCCCTGATCGCCGGTGACGGGATCGAGATCCGCGGCTTCGGCAGCTTCACCGTTCGGCAGTACAAGTCGTACGAAGGTCGCAACCCGCGGACCGGCGACGTCGTCCACGTCGCGCCCAAGCGCCTGCCGTTCTTCAAGGTCGGCAAGGAGCTGCGCGAGCGGGTCAACGGCAGCTGGGATCCCGATGAAGCCGAGCAGCCGCGCGAGGCTGCGCCCGCTCCTGCGCCGCGGCCCGCTCCCGCTCCCGCGCCTGCCCCCGCCAAGCCGCACGTGCCCCGCCGTCGCGACGAGAACCTCAGCGAAGATGTAATTTGAGCCGAGGCTGTGGTGCGAAGGTTTGCGTGTCTGCTGGCCTTCGCGCTCGCTGCCTGCTCGCAACCCAACTCTGAAGAAGCGCCCAAACCGAGCCCCCGCGCGCCGACGTGGGTGGACGTGGCGGTGCCGATCGAGCGGCTCGAGTCGGACGCTTCCAATGCCGATCTGGATCCGCTGCGCTCGAGCTTCGTGGGCGCGCGCGTGATCGCGATCGGCGAGGCCACGCACGGCTCGCACGAGTTCTTCGCGCTGCGCGAGCGTCTGCTGGTTTGGTCGATCGCCGAGCGTGTGGGCGAACTCCATCGTGCGCAGCGGCCAGGTCGACGAGCGCTCGAGCAGCGCACGGGCCTGCTCGAGCTCAGCGTCGCCGCCAATGTAGCGATCGAGCACCGTGACCTCGGCCATCGACGCTTCGATCGCGAGCGCGCGCACGCCAAGCTCGGCGATCGACCAAACCAGCAGACGCTCGCGCAGCGCGAAGAACTCGTGCGATCCGTGCGTGGCCTCGCCGATCGCGATCACGCGCGCGCCCACGAAGCTCGAGCGCAGCGGATCCAGATCGGCATTGGAAGCGTCCGACTCGAGCCGCTCGATCGGCACCGCCACGTCC
>DATLLB010000726.1:0-2184 GCA_035538075.1 Enhygromyxa sp. | reverse complement strand
CGAGTAGATCCCGCTCGAGCTCGAGGGCGATGGTGAGACCGGATCGATCTCCGGATTCGCCGATCTCACCGGCTACGACTTTGCCGGGTCCCTCGAGCTGGGGCCCGAGTGGACCTCTGGCGAGCTGTGGCTGCACGTCGCGTTCGATGGTGCGGGCTCGTTTCAGTACGGGTGGATGTCGTCGGAGCATCGCTCGGTGCCCGACGGCCAACAGTTCATCGGCGGCGAGATGTTGGCGATCATCGAGCCGTGAGCGCGAGCGCGGCGGCGAGGCGAGCGGCGAGCCGGCGCGACCGTGCTGCTGCGGCCTCACCGGTCAGGTGCGGCCCGCGATCGAAGAACGCTTGCTCGGGGTGGGCCAGCTCGGCCGGCCGCTCGAGCATCGGCAGCTCGACCTCGGCGCGCAGCCGGGCGTCGAGCAGCGCGAACACGTCGGCTTCGCTGGCGAATTGCCGCTCGCGGATCGGGCACCAGGCCAGGAAGCAGCGAGCGCCCGCGCCCTCGCAGGCGGCCGCGAAGCGCTGCAGCGCGGCGATCGAGCGGTCGAGCTCGAGCGCCTCGGGCTCGGGCCACGGTCGATCGATCGCCTGCTCGCGCTTGCCTGCGTGCTCGCGGTGGGCCACGAAGTCGCCGAACGCGTCGAAGCTCGAGCGTCGATAGAGGTTCGGTAGATCGCGATCGGTGCTGGCCTGATGGGCGGCGCAGCGGAGCTTGCGGGCGAAGAAGTGCAGGCCCTGATCGAACACGTCCGCCAGCGCCCGCGGACCTGCGGCGGCGAGGCAGCGCATGCTGGCCGGACGGCGCTGCAGGACCGCCCAGACCGCGTCGTTCTGCGAGCCGGTCCACAGCAGGTGAGTCTCGGGCGCGACGATCACCACGTCGCCCTCGCGCAGCTGCGGCGCGACCTCGCCGAGCATGAACGCGAGCCCGAGACCGTCGTTGAGGCCCATGTTGACCGGCGTGAGCCCGAGCGGCTCGAACGCGCGCGAGTCGATGCCGAAGCCGACGCTCGAGCCCCCGACGAAGATCACCCGCGGCGACGCGGCCTCGCGCAGGCGGGCGTGCTTGTCGAGGGTCGCGGCCATGTAGTGGTCGGGATCGTCGGGGCACGAGCGCCACGCGATCGCGAGGATCGCCGCCTGGATCAGCATGAACAGCAGCGCGTGGACGACGAAGCGACGCATGGCTCAGAACTGAAAGTAGATGAAGCTCTCGGGTTGATCGGGCATCAGGTAGACGGCCGCCCACAGCAGCGCGGTGTAGAGCGACCATCGCAGCGCTCGTGGCCAGCGCTCGAGCGCGAGCGGATGCGCGGCGTCGCGGGTCAGCCACTCGACGATCACGAAGGTCCCGAGCAGCGGGCCGAACGCGGCGAAGAACTCGCGATGCAAGGCCAGCTGCGCCCAAGCGTCGGCACGCCCGAGCTCGGTGAGCATCTTCGCGTAGATGCCCATCGCGTGGGGCAGATCCTCGGCGCGGAACAGCACCCACGTCATGCAGATCAACGCGAAGGTCCGCAGCCGCGCGAGCATGCCGTCGCCGTCGACCGGCTTCGATCGCCCGCGCGCGAGCCCGACCAGCAGACCATTGCTCGCGCCCCACAGCACGAAGGTCCAGTTGGCCCCGTGCCACAGCCCGCTGAGCGTGAACGTGGCCATCAGCGCGAGCCACAGCCGCGCCGGTCCATGGCGACTGCCGCCGAGCGGGACGTACACGTAGTCGCGAAACCACGTCGACAGCGACATGTGCCAGCGACGCCAGAATTCGCCCACCGAGGTGCTGAAGTAGGGATGCGCGAAGTTGCGGACCAGCTCGATGCCGAGCAGCTTCGCCGATCCGATCGCGATGTCGGAGTAGGCCGAGAAGTCGCAGTAGATCTGAAACGCGAAGCAGACCGTCGCAGCCATCAGCACCGGGCCGGAGGCGTGGACGATCGGCCCGGCGTAGATCTGATCGACGAATTCGCCGAGGTGATCGGCGAGGATGATCTTCTTGCAAAAGCCCCACAGCATCTGCTTCGCGCCGTCGCGCGCGCGAGCCTCATCGAAGCTGCGCGCGCGCTCGAGCTGCGGCAGCAGTCGACCCGCGCGCTCGATCGGACCCGCGACCAGCTGGGGAAACAGCGCGACGTAGGCGAGATAGTCGAGCAGCCGCTCGCTCGCCGCGATCTCGCGCCGATACACG
>DATLLB010000725.1:0-5617 GCA_035538075.1 Enhygromyxa sp. | reverse complement strand
CGTCGGAGCCGGCGGCACGGTGATCCACTCGACCAACGGCGGCCAGAAGTGGGACTACGCGCAGCCACCCGCCGGCAAGAATTTGTCGTGGGTCGGCAAGTCGAGCGGGCAGTTCGTGGCCAGCGACGAGCCGGACCTGCGCGTGCAGGATGGAGCGCTGCACATGGCCGACATGGTCTCGCGCGATCGGGGCGAGAGCTGGACCCGCGAGACCGAGCGCTACTTCCCGAATTTGGTCGACACCCACGACGGCTCGGGCATGCAGATCGCCAACCTCGTGTACCGCTACGGCCGGGATCGCCTGTACGTCGTCACCGGCGAGGGCGAGCACGACTGGGTGCGGATCGACTCGGCCTACAACGAGGGCGGGGTGATCCGCTGCGACTCCAGCAGCGGCTGCTGGATGCTGGCGTCGGGCGTGCTCTACCGGCCGCGCTGATTAGCCCCCCGCGGCGGTGTTGGTGCTCGCCGCGAGCTTCGCTCGCTCACTGGGCACGTTGACTTTGGGGGCATGTGGTGACCCCCGTTGGGGGTCTTTTCATTCGCTCCCGCCGCGGTGTTGGTGCTCGCCGCGGGAGGCCTTAAAAAAACAACCCCGAGGGGGTCGGGACCTCGGGGTCGGGCGCTCGCGCGCGGGGACTACCAGCTACTCGACTATCCAGCTACTCGACTATCCACCCATCCAACTATCCATCCAGCTACACGACTATCCACCTATCCATCTATCCGTCTATCCAACTAACAACGACTACCCAGCTACCAAGAGGTCCAGCTGAGGGAAGCGCCACATGGGGGAATCGAACCCCCGCTGCACGGGAGACAACCGAGCGTGCTTGCCATTACACCAATGCGGCATATGTCGAATGAGTCGTCGTTGTTTGGATACACTTCTCCTGTTCCGGTTCGACCGAACCGAGCCGGTGGATGCAATCAATCTGGCGACGGGAATCGAACCCGTTCCGCTGCCTTACCACGGCAGTGCTCGACCTTCGAGCCGCGCCAGAGCAGTCGAGGAGAGCCGGTGAGGTCGGTCGGCCAGCGCGTTCAGGCCAAGCGCTCACGCTCCATCGAGCGCGAGGTCCAGGCCTGCGTGTCGGGCTTTCCGGCGCCCTTCATGGAGCTCCGCAGAGCTCGCTTGGGTCATGAAACACGCCGGAAACGCTCAACACGCGCTGGTATCACCCAGAATATCGCCGACCTCGAGAGGCAGCGCTTCAGCCCGGTGCGGGCGTGAAGAATTCTGGGCGAACAACCGCACGACTCGTCCCCTATTGGGACGCGAGGCGGTATGTGTCGCGGAGCGTTTCATGACGTGGATCAGAGGGGTGAAGGGATGAGTGCTACGGCCACTTGCTGCGGCAGCCTGTCAAGGGCCGCCGACCTAAACCGAAGCGAGGCGAAAGCTACAAGCAAGTAGTTCTTGGGTCAAGCAGAAAAATACAAAAAAATTAAGTTGGCTCCGAATCAGCGTTACGCCCACACTGCCCACATAGGAGCCAGTGATGAAGTTCGATGATCTGGATGAGCGCCTGCGCGTGTTCGAGTCCATCGGCGACGAGCCGATCGCTACCGACGGCCAGCTGGTCGCACGCCTCGACGGCCGCGGTTTCACCAAGCTGACCAAGGATCGGCTCGAGCTCAGCAAGCCCTTCGACCCGCGCTTTCGTGACGTGATGGTAGCGACCGCCCGCCACCTCATGCACAGCGGCCTCGAGGTGCTCTACGCGTACACGCAGAGCGATGAGATCTCGCTGTGGTTCGCGCCCGACGAGCGCAGCTTCGGTCGCAAGCCTCGCAAGCTGCTCTCGGTCCTGGCCGGAGAGGCGAGCGCGTGCTTCAGCCTCGCGCTCGGCGTGGCCGGTGCGTTTGACTGTCGGCTCGCGTTGCTGCCCGACGTCGCTCACGCCTGCGACTACTTTCGTTGGCGGCAGCAGGACGCGATCCGCAACGCGATGATCGGCCACGTGTACTGGCGCCTGCGTGGGCAGGGGCTGAGCCCGCGGCGCGCGACCTCGGAGATGAACGGGCTCGGCCACGCGGCGCTCGGGCAGCGCCTGCGCGAGCTCGGAGGCGAGTTCGACTCGTTGCCGACGTGGGAGCGCTGCGGCGTCGGTCAGCGCTGGATCCGGGTCGAGCGCGAGGGCGTCGATCCTCGCAACGGCGCCTCGGTCACGACCGAGCGCCGCGTGGTCCTGCTCGACGACGAGCTGCCCACGGGTGAGGCCTACGCGGATTATCTGCGCGCGTGCATGAGCTGATACGATCTCGCGCATGCACGCGCGCCGACCCACGGTGATCCTCCGCGACTGTCGCGAGTACGACGCTCAGCGCATCCGCACGATCGTGCGCGACGGCCTTGAGCGCCTGGATCTGCGCCCGCGCGGCAACGTGCTGGTCAAGCCCAACGTGGTCGCGGCCGGCTACAAATTTCCATATGCCTATACGCGCCCGGAGTTCATCGAGGGCGTGGTCATGGCCGTGCGCGACCGCGAGGAGCACGGGCAAGTCCGGGCGCTGCGGGTCGGCGAGCGCTCGGGCATCACCATGCCGACCCGCTTCGCGTTCGCCGAGGCCGGCTATCGCAAGATGGCCGCGCGCACCGGTGTCGAGCTGGTCCACTTCGAAGAGGTCCCGCAGGTCGAGATCCCGCTCGCGCACCCCGAGCGCCTGCGCGACTCGTTGTTCACCCCGCAGGTCGTGGCCGAGGCCGACTTCTTCGTCAACTGCCCGAAGTTCAAGGCTCACCCGTGGACGACGGTGACCTTCAGCCTCAAGAGCTACATCGGCATTCAAGACGATCGCCATCGGCTGCTCGATCATCACCACAAGCTCGATGAGAAGCTCGCGGATCTGCAGTACATCATCCAGCCGCAGTTCATCGCGATCGACGCGATCACGGCCGGCGAGGGCCGCATGCTCACGCCGCTGCCCTTCGATCTCGGGCTCGTGATCATGGGTGACAACCAGGTCGCGGTCGATGCAGTCTGCTGTCGGATCATCGGCGTCGATCCACGCTCGGTCGCGCACATCCGCATGGCCTGGGAGCAAGGCTTCGGCCCGCTCGAGCCCGACGCGATCGAGCTGGCCGGCGACATCGATCTCGCCACCGCCCAGCAGCGCGCGCGCGGCTTTCGAGTCGGGCGCATCAAGGTCGACGAGTATTTTCAGGGCACCAACATCGTGGCCTACGGCGGCACGCCGCCGGGCGCCGGCGTGGGCGAGGGCGCCAGCGAGTACTGTTGGGGCGGCTGTCCGGGCGCGCTCGAGGAGGCGATCGAGATCCTGCGGCTCTACGACGCGGAGGCCAGCGAGAAGGTGCCGCGCATGCACGTGGTGTTCGGCAAGTGGGATCGGCCGCTCGACGTCAAGCCCGGCGAGAAGGTGATCTTCATGGGTGACTGCGCCTCGTATCGCGGACCGCTCGGCGACGGCACGGTCGACATCGCCAGCGAGTATCGCGATCGCAGCGGCATGAGCCCGCTGCAGGCCCGGCATGACGACATCTTCGTCAAGATGATCGGCGTCAAGCGCAGGCTCTGGGCCACGCGGCGCGAGCAGGTCATGCGCATCAGCGGCTGTCCGGTCAGCGTCGCCGAGCAGGTGCTGACGCTGGTCGAGCTCGGCAAGCTGCCCAACCCGTACCTGGATCTGCAGCTCGCGCCTTCGTTCGTGAGCGCGTACTTCTCGTGGCGCACGCGGACGGCCCTGCAGCGCATGCTCGGGCGGCCCTACAACATGCAGGGGCCCGCGATGCGCGGCTTGGCAGCGCCACCGCAGAGCCTCGCGCCGGTCGACCGCAGCCGATCGCAGAGTTAGTGTTCGCGCATGCTTCGGTCCCTGGTCGTCACGACCCTCGTCGCGCTCGCGCTCACATGCAAGCCGTCCGGGCCGGGTGATGGCCACCAGAGCAGCAAGAACGAGCCGCCGGCGGAGCAGGAAGCCAAGCCGACCGAAGCACCCAAGGGCAAGTCGCTGCGCGCCGCCGGAGTCGAGCTGACGGTGCCCGGCGATTGGATCGTCCTGGCCGAGGACGAGCCCAACTTCGCGCTCGCCTACGGCGTCGAGCAACGCTCGGCGCACATCCCCGTGTGTACGATCGAGCTGCGCCGCCAAGGCCCAGGTCCGCTGCCCGACGACGCGCGCGAGTTCGGTGACGGCGTGTTCGAGTATCAACGCGGGGCGCTGCGCGGCCGGGTCCGCACGCTCGCGGGTCCGCAGGGCGCTTCGGTGGTCGTGCACTGTCGGGCGCCGCGCTCGAGCGAGCAGTGGGGCGCGGTCACGCAGATGTTCGCGTCGCTGGTCGAGACCGGCGCGGCGGTCGAGCTGCCGCCGCCACAGCCGAGCCCCAAGCCCGAGACGATCGTCGAGCTGTGCGTCGGCACGCCCGCGCGCATGACCAGCGTCTGCGCCCGTCGATCCGACGGCGCCGTCTACTGCGGGGCGACCACGGGCAAGCAGCTCACGCGTGTCTCGCTGCCTTCGCCGGCCGTGGAGATCAGCTGCGCTCGCAATGCTGGCTGTGCCCGCGATGCAGCTGGAGCGCTGCATTGTTGGCGCGGCGCCGAACCGGCCGAGCCCGTCGCGGACATCGAAGGCGTTCGCCAGCTCGCGCAGGGCGTGCTCGTCGACCGTGACGGCAAGCTGCTGCGCCGCGGCGAGGCCGGCTTCGTCGGGCTCGCGCCGTTCGACGATCCCAAGCTGGCGCTGACCGAGGTCGAGCGTGTGCTCGACGGCAGCAACGCGGCCTGGGGCTGTGTGCTGCGCGAGGGCGAGCTGTGGTGCTGGGATCGCGAGCGTGCGCTGCCCCTCGAGCTGGCCGACGACGGCCGCCCGCAGCGAGTGGCCGAGGCCGTCGGCGCGAGCGAGCTGCAGCGCATGGGCGATCGGCTGTGCATGAAGGTTGGCGAGCGCTGGACGTGCATCGACGCGGCCGGCGATCGTCACGAGCTCGACGGCTGCGAGGCGCGAGCCTGCGGGTGCTCGCTGATCGGCGCCACGCGGATCTTCTGCGAGCACGAGCCCCACGATCGCATCGACGCGCGCCCGCTCGGTCGCATCGCCGACGTGGTCGCGGTCGCGGAGCCCTGCGCCGCGCTGGCCGACGGCACGGTCGTCTGTCGTGGTCCGATCGCCGGTCAGACCGACGCTGACGCGAGCTCGACCACGTCGATCGCCAGCGAGCTGCCCGGCATCGCGCACACGCTCACGCTCCGCGATTCGCCGTAGCAGCTCGCGTCCGGTCCGTGGCAGCCTGCCCGGCGATGGACAATGCCGTCTCCGAAGTCTGGAAGCGAATCACCACCTGTCTGGGCGAGCATGCGAGCAGCCTGAAGCTGCGCGACGGTGCGAGCGAGGCCGCGATCGCCGAGGTCGAGCAGGCGCTCGGTGTCGAGCTGCCGCCCGACTACAAGGCCTGGCTGCGGCTCCACGACGGTGAGGATCACGTGGAGGGCCGCGTCGAGTGGCTGCCGGCGTGGGGCAGGCTGCTGTCGATCGAGACCACGCTCGAGCGCTGGCGCGACGAGCAGGAGTGGGCGCAGACCGACGACGACGAAGGCTTTCAGTACGTCATGGATGACGACCAGATCCGCTGCGTGGTCAAGCACGCCAAGCGGAT
>DATLLB010000724.1:0-18444 GCA_035538075.1 Enhygromyxa sp. | reverse complement strand
CCATCAAACCTAGAGAGTGAATGAGAGTTGTCCGTGCGAAGCATGGGCAACTCACATCCACTCGGGCGCGGGAATGCCGAGCAGCGAAAGGCCCCACGCGAGCGCGTTGCGGGTGGCCTTTACCAGGAGCAGGCGGGCTTGGACCACGCCCTGATCGGTCTGGTGGATCACGTCGCAGGTCTGCTGGAAGTGGTTGTAGGCGTGGACCAGCGCGAGCAGCCGCCCGCACAAGATCGACGGCCGCAGCGCGTACGCAGCTTGGGCGACCGCACCCGGTAGATCGATCAGCTGCTGCAGCAGCGCGCGCTCGGCCAGCTCTTCCAGCGTTCCGACTTGCAGCGGCGCCTCGCCGCTCAATAGCGCCGAGTCGATCACGAACCCGCGCTCGCCAGCCCGGCGCAGCAGCGAGGCCGTTCGCGCGCTGACATACTGAAGGTAGGGGCCCGTGTCGCCGCCGACGACCTTGGTCCACTCGGCCATGTCGAACACGATCTTCTGGTTGTTGTCGCGCGCGAGCATTCCGTACTTGATCGCGCCGAGCGACACCTGGTGGATGACGTTGTCGATGTCGTCGTCCGACCGCTTGCCGCGGAACGCATGGAAGAAGGCGCGCTCGAGCGACTCGGCCAGCTGCTCGCGCAGCGACCGGAACGTGATCACGTTGCCCTTGCGGCTCGACATCGCCCCATCGGGCAGCTCGACCATCTCGTAGGCGACATGCTCGCAGCGATCGGCTTGCTCGAAGCCCATCTTCTTCAGGGTCAAGAACACCTGACGGAAGTGATCGCTCTGTCGCGCATCGACCACGTAGACCGAGCGATCGATCCCGTACTCCTCGAACTTGATGCGCGCGAGCGCGAGATCCTTGGTCGCGTACAGACCGGTGCCGTCGCTCTTGCGCAGCATGAAGAACGGCATGTGCTTGACCTCGGGGTTCTCGATCCCGACCGCCCCGCGGCTCTCCACGAAGATGCCTTTGGCCAGAAACTCATCGACCAATCGCAGGCCGGGCTCGTCGACTTCGCTCTCGTAGAAGACCCGATCGAAGTGCACGCCGGCCCAGGCGTAGATCTCCTCGAACTCGTCGAGCGACCACTGGCGCGTGCGCAGCCATAGCTCGCGGTACTCGGGTTGCCGAGTCTCGATGCCGCGCAGGATCTCGCTCATGCGCGTGCGGGCGGCCTGGTACTTCGCGTCCGCCTCGGCGTCGCCCTGCTCCGCGGCGGCTTCCCAGTCTTCGAGCTGCATCGACGCCCGCGCGTAGATCTTGCCCAACCACTCACCCCGCGCCGTCTCGGGCGGCGGCTCGTCGGTCAGCGCCTCCAACCCCCACAAGCACTTGGCCACGTGCGTGCCGACGTCGCCCAAATAATTCGCCGCGACCACCTCGTGCCCGCTCGCCCGCAGCAGTCGGACGATGCTGTCGCCCAGGCACAGGTTGCGCATGTGCCCGACGTGAAATTCCTTGTGCGTGTTGGGCTGCGAGTACTCGACCATGATCGTGAGGTCGGAGTGCGCGTACTCGGGCAGCTCGCCGCGCGCCCAGGCCGGCAGCAAGATCCGACCGGCCTCGTGCGCATGCAGGCGCAAGTTGAGGTAGGGCCCGGCCGGCACCGCGGCGGCGATCAGCGGGTTGTCGAGCTTGCTCAGCGACTCGGCCAGCTCGGCGGCGATCTTCGGCGGTGCGCTGCGCAGCGGCTTGGCGAGGCGGAAGCAAGGGAACGCGAACTCGCCCAGCTCCGGCTTGGGCGGGGGCGCGAGCAAGGACGCGACCGCGTCGACGTCGAGGCCCGCAGCCTCGGGGATCAGCGGCGCGAGCAGCTTGGCGACTTCCTGAGCGAGAGCGTCGGGGCGCATGGGGGGCCGAAGCTACCAAAGCAGCGCCGAGCGGCCAGCGCACCCCGAAGAGCGCTGCTGGGACGCAACTCTCGCGGGCTCGAACGCACCGCGCTCGTGGTAGAACGCGATCGGACCGCCATGTCACCGATGCTCGGAGCCACGATCCTGTTCGCCGCCCTGTGGGTGGTGATCCTGTTCACGGGCTACCGATTGTATCGCTGGCTCTACCAGCTCGACCGCGCGAACCGCCAAGGCCAGACGCCGTTCGACAGCGGGCTGTGAGCTGGAAATTTCGGTCCGGCCACGGGGGATCGTTGATATGTTCGTGCCACGGCCCTGCCGTGGAGCTTGTCACGTGATTTACTGCGACCGTTCACGCGATCTCGTCCCGCTGCTTCTCGCCCTCGCGCTGGTGACCCCGCTCGCGGCATGCGGCGACAGCCCGCCATCGGGCGGCGGCACGGGCGAGGAGACCGAGCAGGGCGATGGTGACGGCGATCCGGGTGATGGGGATCCGAGTGGCGACGGTGATCCGAGTGGCGATGGTGATCCGAGTGGTGATGGGGATCCGAGTGGCGATGGCGATCCGAGTGGCGATGGCGATCCGAGTGGTGACGGTGACGGTGACGACGATCCGAGCGATCCCAAGTTCGACACGCTCGTCACGCCCGACCTCGGCGAGGAGGGGCCGTGCAACGCGGGCACCAACAACGCGACGCTCAACGGCACCGTGTTTGCGCCCAACGGCACGATCCCGGTCGGTGGCGCGCTGGTGTACGTGACCAACTCGCCGCCCGAGGGCATCCCCGACGGGGTCTATTGCGCCGAGTGTGTCGCGCTCGCGTGCGGGGTGGACTTCACCGAGACCGACATCGACGGTGGCTTCTCGCTGCCGACCAATTCCGGCCTCGGCAAGTATCTGGTCGTGCAAAAGGGCCAGTTCATGCGAGTCACGCAGATCGACATCACGCCCGGGCCCACCAACTTGCCCGACGCCATGGTCGAGCTGCCCGACGTGTGGGATCCGGCGGCGGGCCTCTACATCCCGCGCATCGCCGTCGCCGATGGATCCTTCGATCGCATCGAGGACGCGCTCGGCAAGTTCGGCCTCGGCGACACGACGATCTCCAATTTCACGGAGACCACGATCCCGGGCACCGAGAGCTTCGCGCTCTACGACAACGGTCGCAACCCGAGCACCGACGGGTTCGTCTCGCAAGGGACGATGACCGACTTGATCTCGAACGCCAACGAGCTCGCCAAGTACCACATCGTGTTCGTGCCCTGCTCGTCCGACACGCACAGCGACAGCATCTCGCCGCAGAGCGTGGACAACATCCGCGACTGGGTGGCCGCGGGCGGGCGCTGGTACGTCGCCGATTGGTCCAACGAGTTCATGTCGAGCGTGTTCCCCGAGTATCAGAATTTCTACGACGACGGGTTCGGGGCCGACCTCAGCTCCTACGACTCGCTCGCGACCGTGCTCGACGATGGCCTGCTCGAGTGGCTGGAGGCGCTGCCCAATCCGCTCAAGGACATCAACCCGCTCAACGACGAGTCACACCCGACGCTCTACCAACTGCCGCAGGTGATGACCGTCGACAATTGGTCGGGCATCCAATATCCGCTGCCGGAGATCTGGGTGGATGACGGCATGGGCGGCCAGGTCAACGTCGGTCACGTGGCCTGGCTGGAGGGGCCCGGCGATAATTTCGACATTCCGCAGAATCCACCGCACCCGCTGACCGTGACCGGGCAATTCGGGTGCGGGAAGATTCAGTTCACCAGCTATCACACGGCGGAGTTCTTCGATTACGTCGGACTGTCGCCGCAGGAGCTGGTGCTGATCTATACGATCCTCGAGATCGGTGTGTGCCAGGAAGACCTGCCGCCGCCGCAGGGGTGATCAGCCGCCATTGCCGGGAGCACCGTCGTCGCTCAGCGAGCCCCCACGGCCGCTTCGACCAGATCAGGGCGCTTGATCAGCGCCTTGGTCAGGACCTCGTGGCCGCCGTCGGTCACCAGCACGTCGTCCTCGATGCGAATCCCCCGAACGTCGGCGAACTTCGCCAGCGCGGCGCGATCGAGCGTGCCGTCGGCGTCGAACGGCGTGGTCAGCTCCGAGCCGGGGGCCAGCAGCGCGGGCACCTGATAGAAGCCAGGCTCGATGGTCACGGCCATGCCGGGCGCGAGATCGCGATCGAGTCGCAGGAAGCACAGCCCAAATTGCTTGGCGCGCGCGCGCCCGGGCGCATAGCCGGCCCGATCGCCGAGGTCTTCCATGTCGTGCACGTCGAGGCCCAAGAGGTGACCGATGCCGTGCACGAAGAACAGGCCATGGGCGCCGCGCTCGACCAGGGTCTCGGGGTTGCCCTTCAAGATGCCTTCATCGACGAGGCCCTGCGCGATCACGAGGCTCGCGGCCAGGTGCACGTCGCGGTAGCGCACGCCCGGACGCACGCGCTCGATCGCGGCCAGCTGCGAGGCGAGCACGACGTCGTAGATGGTTCGCTGCGTGGGCGAGAACTTGCCGGAGACCGGCCAGGTGCGAGTGACGTCGCCCGCCCAGCCGTGCTGCGCAGCGCCGACGTCCGCGAGCAGCAGGTCGCCGGCGGCGATCGGATTGGCGTAGCCACGCGAGTGCAGGATCTCGCCGTGCACGGTGACGATGCTGCCGTACGCACAGCTCATGTCGCGGGCCAGCAGCTCGCCCTCCATCGCGGCTCGAATGTCGCTCTCGCGCAGACCGGGCTTGGTCGCGGCCATGCCGGCGAGGTGGGCTGCGACGGTGCCCTCGGCGGCGCCGCGCAGCATGGCGATCGCGGCGTCGTCGTGGCTCAGGCGCAGGGCGATCATTGCGTCGGCCAGGCTCGCGTCGCGATCACCAAGCTCGCTCGCCGTCCCAGGCTCGGCCCAGCTGCGCCCGAGCAGCCGACCTTGGCGAAAGCGCGTGGTCGCGTCGACGGCCGGGATCGTGGCGGTGTGCTGCGGCAGCGAGCGCGAGAGCTCGGCGATGTCGCGCACCTCGGCGACTCCGGTCGCCGCTCGAAACTCGTCCCAGCTCGGGCTCGGGCCATGCCAGATCAGCTCGTCGGGATCGAAGGGCGGCATGAACAGCACGTCGCGCTCGCCGTCGACCAGCAGCGCGGCGTTCTCGAGCCACGCACCCGTGAGATATAGAAAGTGGCTGTCCGGCCGAAATGGGTAGACGTTGGCCGGATAATTGATCGGCCGGCTGACACCCGAAAACAGCAGCGCGGGTGCGTCGAGGCGGGCACCGAGCGAGCGGCGACGCTTGATGAAGGTCTCGGCGGGCTGTGTCGGCAGGCCGTGGCTCATGGCCGGGAGTGTACTACGGTGAGGCGATGCCGAAGCGTGGACGCCCGAGTCATACCGCGGCCAAGGTCGCGCGCATGTTCGTGTTTGCTGGTCGCTACACTCGCTACGCGCCGCTGTTGCCGAGCGGGGCCGCCGAGCTCGCGGAGCGATTGCTGATCGAGACCGGCGCGATGAAGCCGTGGATGCAGCGCTTCTATGCGAGCCCGCGCAATCGAGCGGGCATCGAGCGCTTCGCCGAGCGCTTCGGGCCCGGGCAGCTGGCTCGCATGGCGCTGCGCAAGCGCTTCATGGACGACGAGATCCGGGCGGCGCTGGCGGCCGGGGCCACGCAGGTGCTGGTGGTGGGGGCCGGCTACGACACGGCCTGCATGCGGCTGGCGGCGGAGTTCGAGGATCGGCTGTTCGTGGAGATCGATCATCCGGCCACGCACGAGAGCAAGCGCGCGGGCGTGGAGGCGCTCGGGGCGATGCGTCCCAACTTGCGGCTGCTCTCGGCCGATCTCGGCGAGACCACGCTGGTCGAGGCGCTGGCAACGTTGGACCAGGCAGCCGGCGAGGCCGACCTTGGGCCCGAGCGAAGCGAGGGTGTCGGAACGCGCGCAGGCGCAGCCGAGCACGATCCGAGTCGGGCTCGACGGCGTGAAGGGAACCCATGGGATGCCGAGGCGCGCTCGATCGTGATCGCCGAAGGGCTGCTCATGTACCTCGAGCGCGAGGACGTCGTCCGCTTCTTCGCGGCGCTGCACGAGCTGACCGGGCCGGGCTCGCGCGTGGCGTTCACGTACATGCGGTGCGACGGGCACGGGCGGCCGTACGCGGGCAAGCTGGCCAGCGGGATCACGCGCGTGTCGCTGAAGCTGCTCGGCGAGGCGCTGCGCTTCTGCGTGGCCGACGAGCGCGAGCTCGGCGATCTCGTGGAGCCGCTCGGCTGGCGCTACGAGCCGGATCCCGAGCGCTTCGATCTCGGCACCCGCTACCTCGCGCCGGCCGGCATGGACGATCGCGAGCGCGCCGACGTGTTCGAGTACATGGCGGTGGTCGACCGCGCTCGCTGAGCTCAGCGGCAGCGCGGGTCGGCGTTTTGCACGGCCTCGATCTGCTCGGCCGTGAACGGCAGCGGATCGCAGCCGTGGTCTTGCTCGCACACGAAGTCCCACTGCGGCTCGGCCTTCGAGTGGCAGTCGTGACAGTTGCCGCCGAACGCGTTGACGACCTGCTCTGCGCCGCGATCGAGGATCTCGGTCCCCTGCGCGCTGACGGACAGCGAGAAGAATTCCCAGTCGTTGGCCTGCGGCGCGAACCCGGGCGCGCGCTTGACCATCGCCTCGGTGGGTACGAGCTGAATCAAGGTGCCGACCGGGTAGGTCCCGCCGTTGGGCGAGTTGGCGACCGCGAGGCTGGCGTCGATGTCTCCGAGCACGTTGGTGATGTGAAAGCGATGGACCTTGGGCAAGTCGAGGATGCAGCCGAAGTCGTCGGCGTCGAGGATCGGATCCTCGGGTGGCTCGCCGGTCTCGGTTTCCTCGGAGGTCTCGGTGTCGGTGTCAGTGTCGGTGTCAGTGTCGGTCTCGGTCGCATCGGTGGCGTCGACACCCTCGCTCGCGTGGGTCGACTCGGAGCCGGGCGCTTGCTCGTCCGCGGAGGAATCGGATTGACAAGCCGCGAGCAGCAGCGAGGCGATGAACAGCAGCGAGCGACGAGCGGGCATCGCCGAACACTACCTCAGGACGCTCAATCGAAGCGCTTGGGCGGACCGAGCGGGGCCGGGACCACCTTCGGCTGCGCCAGCAACCGTCGCAGCAGGGCCTCGCTGTCGGCCGGCCAGCGGTAGTAGGTCCATGCACGCAGCACCTGCGGGATCGCAGCCTCGCTCACGCCTTCGAGCAGCACCGGGATGAACTTCTCGTTGCGCGCGTCGGCGTCGTAGATCTCCTGCACGGTCAGGTGCGACTCCCACTTGACGCCCTTGCCAGCCCCGCGCGGGACGGCGCCCTCGGCCTTCTTGCGGTAGGCGTCGCTGACCACCAGCAGCACGAACTGCGCGGCCGCGAGCTCGTCGATCATCCAGCGCGGCCAGCCCTGCTCGGGGTTGCCGACGAACTGATCGACGACCGCGTCGATACCGTCGGCTCGCAGCGCCTGCGTCAGCGCGAGCACGCGCTGCTTGTGCTCGTCGGAGTCCTGGCTGTAGCTGATGAACACGCGCGGCATCGCGGTCATCCTACCGACGTCGGCGCTTGCTGGGCTGCACGCGGGCCCAGGCTTGTAGATGATCGATCGCGGCGTGCAGCTGCGCGTCCTCGCCCGCGGCCGCGCGGGCGGGGGTCGGCGGGGCGTCGTCGTCGGGCACCGGTTGGCGGCCGAAATCCTCGGGCTTGAGGTGCTGCGGATTGGCCCGCTCGGGCCGAAGGTCGGGGCGACTGTCCTGATACTCGGCGAGCAGCGGGCCGACCTCGATGTCGGGCTCGATCCCGGCGGCCTGGATCAGCCGATCGTCGGGCGTGTAGTAGAGCGCGGTGGTCAGCTTGATCAGCGCGCCACCGCCGAGCTCGAACGGCGCCTGCACGGAGCCCTTGCCGTAGCTGCGCTCGCCGATGATCAGTGCGCGATGGTGATCCTGCAGCGCGCCCGCGACGATCTCCGAGGCCGAGGCCGAGCCCTTGTTCATCAGGACCACGAGCGGCAGATCGCGGATGGTGCCGGGCGCTCGCGCGTGGGCCTCGTCGAGCAGCTGCGCCTGGCGACCGCGGGTCCGCACGATCACGCCCTCGTCGACGAAGATGTCGACGATCTCGATCGCCTGATCGAGCAGGCCACCGCCGTTGTCGCGCAGATCCAGGACCACGCCCGAGAGCTCGACGCCGTCGCGCTTGGCCGCCGCGCGCAGCTCGTCGATGCCGTCTCGCAGCTCGCGGGCGCTGGCCTCCTGGAAGTCGCGCAGGCGCAGCACGCCGAGCCCCTCGCCGAGCCAGCGGACCTCGACGGCTGGCGGATCGACGATCGCCCGCGTGACCGTGACGGTGCGCTCGGGCTGATCGTCGCGCATGTAGGTGAAGCTGACGGTTGTGCCCGGCTCGCCGCGCATGATCGTGACCGCGTCGGAGAGGTCGCTGAAGTTGGCGATCGGCTTGCCTTCGATCGCGAGGATCCGATCGCCGCTGACCAGGCCGGCGCGGGCGGCCGGGCCCCCGGGGATCACGTCGTCGATATGGAGCACCAGTCGGACGTTGTCGCGCTCGCTCGGGGCTTCGCTCTCGCTCGGGGCGGGCGCGGGCGTCGGCTCGCTCGCGGCCTCGCCCTCCGGCTTGGCGAGCGGCTCGACCCGCAGCGTGACGATCAGGCCGACGCCGCCGAAGCGGCCCTCGGTGTCCTCGAGCAGCAGCTTGGCGTCGGCCGGCGGCAGGTAGATCGTGTGCGGATCGAGCTCGGCCACCAGCCCGTGCATCGCCGACTCGAGCAGCGCCTCGCCGTCGACCGGCCGCACGTAGTACTGCTCGATGATCGCCAGCGCGCGGGCGAATTGATCGAGCTTGCGGTAGCGCGAGTATTCGGCGGGCGCGGGCGCGACGGGCTCGACGGCGGGGCGGATGCTCGGCTCGGGCTTGTTCTCGGCCTCCGGCGGTGCGGCGATGGCCGCCTGCAAGCGGGCTCCGGCGACGCCGCCGATCGCGAGGCACAGCACACCGACGAGTGCGGACTTGCGCATGGGCACGAGTGTACGGCTCCTTCAGTGCTTTTCGGCGATGCGCCGAAATACACTCCCAAAATCGCTTCGCGATTTTCGGGAGCAAGCTGGGGACCGCCCCACTCACGCGCCAGCGATCCCTCGCGCGCGCCGAAAAGGCGCGAGCTGTGGCCGGCCGTGGTATCGGGAGAGCATGCGCCCAGAGCCAGCAGGGCCCGGCCCGATGCTGACGCGACCGACCATGCTGTTGCTCGCGTGGATCGTGATCGCCTGCGCCGCCTTCTTACTGGTGCCGCCGCCGCCCGAGCCTCCTGCGGTCGATCCCCAGGACAAGGCCATCCGCGATCGCATGGCCACGTGGGCGGTGCGCGACGCCGAGCAGTGGACGGTCGAGGAGGGCGATCTGACGCTGCCGTGGGCGGAGGCCGAGGGCCACCTGGCGATCGTGATCGACGACGTCGGCCGCGAGCTCGAGCTGTTCGAGAAGCTGCTCGATCTGCGGTTCGCGTTGAGCTTCAGCGTGCTGCCGGGCTCGGTCTACGCGGTCGGTGTCCAGCAGCGCCTGCAGGCCGATCATCGGCGGCCCCGCGACGTGCTCCTGCACCTGCCGATGGAGCCGGTCGATCCGGCGGCGATGGGTGGCGTGGAGATCGGCGAGACCTTCTTGTTGGCGACCGACAGCCCCGAGCAGCTGCGGCGCAAGCTCGACGCTGCGCTCACGCGCGTGCCGGCTGCGATCGGCATCAACAATCACATGGGCTCGCGGCTGACCACCGACGCCGCGGCGATGGCCGCGATCATGCCGGTGCTGCGCGAGCGTGAGCTGTTCTTCCTCGACTCGCGCACCAACCCGCAGACGGTCGCGGCGCGCGAGGCCGAGCAGGCCGGCGTGCCGACGATCTCGCGCAAGGTGTTCCTCGATCACGAGCCCGGCCGTGAGGCCATTCGCGCGGCGCTGCGAGAGGCCGCCGCCCACGCCCGCGAGCAGCCGACCGTGGCGATCGCCCACCCGTCGATCGATTTGGTCGAGGTCTTGCGCGAGGAGCTGCCGCGTCTGCACGCGGACAAGGTCGTCGTTTATCCGCTCTCTCGCGTGCTCGCAGCCTCGCGCGACGCTCGACTCGCCGTTCATCGTTCTGGCGGCTGACCAAGCTCGAGCAGGGGCTTTCGCCAGCACGAAGCGGGGCGTGGTGCAAGCGACCCACCGCCGATGTCCAGTGGATCGCACGCGAACGGGTCGGCTCGGGCGCATCGCCATCACCAACCGATGGTTCGGCGACGGGTGGTCGCAGGCCCGTGACACGCACACTGACTACACACCTGGTCCCACACCAGGTGCCTTGACAGTCTCACGATGCGGTCAATAGCCTCTTGGGACGGTGGCCGTGAGGCTCATCATCGAAGATCTCGAAGGCGCGACCACGGTCGTCAACCTCGGCAACGAGGCTGTGACCATTGGCCGCAAGCCGCACAACACAATTCAGCTGACCGAGCAAAACGTCTCGCGCAGCCACGCCAAGCTGATCTTTCAAGACGAGGCTTGGGTGATCCAAGACCTCGGCTCGTACAACGGCGTCAGGGTCAACGGCGTGCCGATCAGCGGGCCCACGCTCCTGCGCGAGAGCGATCTGATCCAAATCGGCGACTACCACCTGACGCTGACCGATGACGTCGATCGCGAGACCGTCGACATCGAGCGCCCGCGGGTGGCGGCCAACGATCACGTGACGATGAGCGCGGGCGCCTCGAGCGAGCTGCCCTCGGTCTCGGTCGACGATCTGTCGCCGATGCGTCCGCCCAACATGGCGCCCGGCGACTCGGCGGCGTACCGCAACGACGGGCTCGGTGGGCGCGAGCAGGACAAGAAGAATCAGACCGGGCTGATCATCGGCATCATCGGCACGCTGCTCGCCGTGGTCGCCGTCGCGATCTTGTTCATGAACAAGGGCGGGAGCGACGACGAGAAGCCGAGTGGCCAAGTCGCGGACCAGAACGCGGATCCGGTCGAGCAGCCCGCCGACGTCGCCAAGGAGGCGCCGGCCGACAGCGGGCAGGATGCCGAAGCTGGTTTGGGTGCGGACGCGGGCGAGGTCGTGGAGACCGACGGCGGCGGCGTGCCGACTGAAGACAGCGCGGCGGATGAGGGTGCGGCGGTCGACGAAGGCGAGCCGGAGCCGACCGACGGCGGCGAGATCGTGGAGACCGACGGCGGCAGCGAGCCCGAGGTCGATCCCGGACCGAGCAAGCCCAAGCAGCCCAAGCAGCCCAAGCAAACCGAGCCCAAGCTGCCGCCCGATCAGGCGCTGGCCGAGGCCCGCAAGGCCTCGCTGACCGGCAACAACAAGAAGGCCTACTCGCTGGCCAAGGACGCCTACGACCAGAACAAGAGCAGCGAGGCGCTCAGCGTGATGGGCGTGGCCGCGTGCAAGATGGGCAGCGAGTCCAAGGCCAAGGCCGCGTACAACAAGATGACGGTCGCCAAGGACAAGCAGACGCTCGAGAAGGTCTGTGCGCCCCTCGGCATCAAGCTCTGATGGCGGGACGGCGCCCCGGGTCAACCTCGAGCGCTACCTCGCGGCGCGGCTCGGTCCGCTCGCGTTCTTCCTGCTGGTCGTCGTCGCGGTCTCGGCCCCGCTCGCATATCTGGCGATGGGCGTGCAGACCATCCGCACGCGCGCCACGGCCACGGCCGAGCTGGTCGCCGAGCTGATCCGCGAGGAGGCGCAGCAGCGTCCGGTGCTGTGGCGCTACGACGCGGTCAAGCTGCTGCGGCACCTCGACATCCAGACCTCGCACCAGAGCATCGTCCGCATCGATCTGACCGACGACGGCGGAGCGTTGATCGATCTCGGACAAGCGCCACCGAGCGCGGCCGACCGCAAGCTGCTGTGGTCGTCGGCGCCGATCCAGCTCGATCGCGAAGTGGCGTGGGTGTGGGTCGGGGCCACGCCGCGCGACGTCGAGCGGCAGGCGTTCCTGATCTTGCTGGGCTTCGCCGCGCTCGCGGCCGTGCTCGCGGGCGTGATGTACGGGCTCCCGCTCAAGGCCATCGCCGAGGCCGAGCAGCGCATCGGCGAGTCCCAGCGCGCGCTCGAGCACCTCAACGCGAACTTGGAGGCGCAGGTGCTCGAGCGATCCTCCCAGCTACGCGAGGCGCTCGCGGTGGTCCGCGACAAGGAGCAGCGCCTGCGCGAGCTCTCGGGTCGCACCGTGGCGATCCAAGAAGCCGAGCGACGGTCGCTCTCGCGCGAGCTCCACGACTCGGCCGGGCAGGCGTTGACGGCGATCCGCATCAACCTGCAGCTGCTCGCCGAGCTCGCGGGCAACGACGGCGCCAAGGCGATGGCCGGTCGCACCATGCAGCTCGCCGACTCCACGCTCGAGGAGATCCGCCGCGTGGTCGATCGGCTCGCGCCCGCGGTGCTCGACGATCTCGGCCTCCAGCGCGCGGTCGAGCGGCACTGCGACGACTTTTCGGAGCGCACCGGCGTGGAGATCGTCGCGCGCTTCGACGCGCTGGACGAGCCCGGGGTCGACACGGGCGTCGAGACGGCGGCGTATCGGATCGTGCAGGAGAGCCTCACCAACGTGGCCCGCCACGCCGAGGCCGAGCGAGTGGAGATCCACCTGCGCCGGCTCGACGCCGGGACGGCGCAGGATCGGATCGCGATCGACATCCGCGACGACGGTCGCGGCTTCGATCTCGCGGCTGCTCGCGCGAAGGGACGCCGCGGGCTCGAGGGCATGCGCGAGCGCGTCGAGCTACTCGGCGGCACCCTCGAGATCCACGCCGCACCGGGCGAGGGCACGCATCTGCACGTCGAGCTGCCGGTCCACGCGGAATAGCTCGACGCGGCAGACCAACGACCGAGAGGTCGGGCAGGGGGAGGGGGTCCCGTGGCGGTCTTTGCCCGACATGGGGGAGGGACCGGCGACGGTCCCTCCATCAAGCCTAGACCAGCGCTTTTTTCCAGCGCTTGCGCGCGCGTTCGGGGAAGTCGCGGCCGTCGAGCAGCGCGAGCAGGGCAGGGTAGACCCAGCTCGGATCTTGCGAGACGGCGACCACGGCCGACTTCACGCGCGCCGACTGACGCGGCAGCAAGAGCTTGTGCGGGCCGGCGCCGATGCGGCGCACGGGGCCCGAGCCGGTGCACATCGCGACCTCGCAGCCCTCGAGCTGCGCTCGCAGTTGGATCAGGAAGGTCCGCTCGTCGTGCTCGAGCGTCGCGTCCGGGATCGGTCGACCACCGGGGCGCAGCGCGGCGAACAGCGCCTGACCACGCAGCTGGCTCGGCAGCTCGCGCAGCGCCTTCAACAGCCCGCGGCGCCCGTGCACGCGTCGTCGTGGCTGGCGAAAGCCGAGCTCGAGCAGCTCGCCGAGCAGCGCTCGCTCGCTCTCGTCGAGCACGTAGAGCCTGGCCTCGGGCGCGAACTCGGCGGGGTCCTGATCGGGGAACAACGCGATCAACAAGCGCTCGCCGGCCTCCTCCTGGACCGACTGGCGCAGCGCCAGGAGATCGCACCAGCGCTCGCGACCGTCGCGCTCGAGCCCGCGAAACAGCGGCAGGCGAGCGATGGTCTTGGCTTGTTCGCGATCACGCCGCGCGCCGTGCAGCAGCAGCCGCGTCAGCCGTGAGCGATCCGCAGGCGCCAGCGCGGCGCCCTGCTGCCCGACGGCGATCATGTGCTCGATCGCCGCCGCGACGATCTTCGGGATCAGCGGCTGGATCAGCTCGCGTAGCTGCGCAGCGCTGGCCGTGGGCTCGGCCAGCGTGCGGGTCTCGATCGCAGCCTCGAAGCACGGCGCCTCGGGCACGCTCATGTGCGTGGTGATCAGCCCGTCTTGCAAGAGATAGAGGCGAGCCAGCTCGCCCTCGCGCGGTAGCGCGAGCGTGGCCGGGACCGGATCGACGATGCGCGTGATCGAGAACGCGTCCTCGAAGCCCGCGCCCGCGCCGATCAGCGGCCGACCGTCGACCTCGATCTCGATCGGCGCATGCCGAGCGACGTCGGCCAGCCACTCGCGCGCGCGCGTGCGATCGAGCTTGGCCCCGCGCACCAGCACCTCGGCGTGGGTCGGCCCCGGCGGCTCGAAGCGCTGCAGCTCGACCGCGCCGCCGCTGCGCCAGCTCAGACCCATCGCCGGGTGCTCGGCCGTGGCCCCCTCCGGCGAAGCCGCCAAGGTGACGATGCGCAGCTGGGTCGGCTCGAGCCCGAGCAGCCCGAGCAAGGACAGCTCGCCCGCGCGCTCGAGCTCCGACAGCGCTCGGTGGCGTCGCTGCGGCGAGCGCTGCGGATCGAGCAAGGCCGCGAGCTCGCGCAGCACCGCCTGCGGCACGCCGCCGCCTTGCGAGCGCACGCGCAGCTGCTGACGACCGAGCTCGACCTCCACGCGCGCGGCCCCGTGCCGAAGCGCCCGCCGAACCAGCTCGGCCGGCAGCTGCCAGGGCCCCTGCAGCTGCGCCTGCGTCAGCTTGCGCAGCTCGGACTCGACGTCGATCGTGAGCAGGCTGCCGACGTCGATCGACTCGGGTCGCTCGCTCACGAGGTCGCCCCCGACGTGTGACCCGGCCCGGCCGACGCATGAGCGGCCGCCTCGTCGACGGCTCGCACGGCGAGCGGGGCCAGCAGCTGCGCGCGGCGATCAATGCCGAGCTCGAGGTGATCGAGGATGTGATCGAGCAGCGTGAACGCGGCCGCGTGCGGTCGAGTCGGGCGCAGCCGCTCGGCCTCGAGCAGCCATGGATCCTCGGCGTCGATCAGCACCAGGCGATCGCCGAGCCGCCGGCTCGCGCCGAGCGGCTGCAGATCGAGCGTGGCGATCTTGTCGCCGAGCCCCCGCATGGCCGAGCAGCGCCAGCGCTCGTTCTGCTCGCGGAGGTACGCGGCCACGACCCCGAGCACCGGGACCTCGGTGGCTCGCTCCATTCGTCGGCCCCAGCGATCGAGATCGGTCGCGCCGAGCGAGGCTGCGACCGTGCGGCCCTCGGGCGTGTCGGCGTCGAGCACCGCGATCCCGCGCCGACGCGCGGCCTGGCTCAGCTCGCTCTGCTCGCGCCCCGAGTACAGCCGCCCCTCGGACGCGAGCGCACGCGCACGATTGAGCGAGATCGCCGAGCCGCCGCGCAGCGGGATCAGGCGCCGATGAAACAGCGAGGGCAGGTGCCGAAACGCGGCCGGCTGCGCCAGCGCGCCCTGCAGCAGGCTCGACAGATCGCCGCCCTCGTCGAGCGAAAAGCGACGAGCCGTGCGCCGCGAGAGCGAGAGCCCGAGCAAGCCGAGGCCCAGCAGGCCGGAGCCGATCGCGAGCCACGGCACCCACGGACGCCCGAGCAGCTCGACCACGCCCGGTGGCAGACGCTCGATCAGTCGCGGCTCGCCTCGCGCGACGGGGAGCTCGCTCGCGCCGGGTCCGGTTGCAGGCTCGCCGAAGTCGCTGCTCGGCTGCGGATCGAGCTCGCCGGACGGCTCCGGCGTGCTCGGCAGCTCGGGATCGGGCGTCGGTCGAGCGAGCGTCCCGACCGCGACACCCTCCGGCGCAGGCGGGAGTCCGGCGATCGTCGTGCCTTCGGCGACCGCCCGCGCGGTCGCGTCCGCGACTCGCCAGCTGCCGTCCGGGCCCAGGTACTCGACCCACGCGTGCAGCCACGCCGAGACCCCGCCGTCGTGCCCGACCCAACCCACGGCCAGTCGCGCGTCGATCTCCGCCGCGTGCAGGATCGCGACCAGCAACCCGTTTTGCACGTCGCAGTCGCCCGCGCCGATCTCCAGCGTGCGTGTGACGAAGTCCTTGCCCTGCAGGACCGCGCGCTGGTGCTGCAGCGCGACCGTGCGGCTGGTCTCGTAGCGGACCAGCTCGCGCACGAGATCGATCGCCTTCTCGATCCGCACGGCCGGCGGGTGCTCGAGCAGCGCCCTCGCGCGCGCGCGCAGCTGCTTGGGCAGCGCGTCCTGACGCTCGGGGATCGCCACCGCAGCGCCCGGCCCGGTGCGGTAGCGCAGGGTCCCGGCCATCGGCCAGTCGAGCAGCAGCATCGCTTCGCCGGCGCGGCTGAGCACCACGCGGTTGGGTCGCGCGAGCAGCTTGTCGACGAAGTCGTCGCCGCCGCTCTCCCGCACGAACTCGAGGCTCTCGACGTCGAGCCGATGGCCGCTCGGGATCGGCAGCGGCAGCTCGGTGCTGCCGGCGATCGGTAGCTCGACGGTCAAGCAGTCGCGCTCGCAGACCTGGCTCGGATAATTCTCGCTGGTCAGCGGCGCGGTCGTGCGTGCGTCACCGGTGACCTCTTCGATGATCACCGCGGCGAAGTACGGGCGCGCCTCGACGGGCTGGTAGTGCAGCGCGAGCGGCTCGGCGGCGGTCGGGTCGAGCTCGCTGACCTGCGGCCCGTGGTAGCGCTTGCGCAGATCTCCGTAGACCGTGCGATCGGCCTTCCGCACGCCGTCGAGCTGCGGGCTGCCGGCCAGCGAGCGCGAGTCGGACGACGGCCAGATCAGCTGCGCGAGCACCAGCGCGAGCACGGCCCCGGTCGCGGCCCCGAGCACCGCTCGCCACCACGCCGACTCGCCGGCCAGTCGCCGCATGAGCCCCGCGAGCCGCTCGCCGAGGCCCGGCGGACGAATCCTCGCCAGCTGTCGCTCGACCAGGTGACGCAGCTCGTGCTGCCCGAGCTTGACCAGCCGCCGCAGCGTTCGCGTGTCGCGAGCGTCGCTGCGCGAGAGCAGCAGCTCGAGCCCGTCGCTCTCGAGCAACGCCTGCGGAGCGAGCCCACCCGGCAGCTCCGGAAAGCGCACCCGCGAGTGCCCGGTGTGGCCGGTGCTGGTCAGCAGATCGTCGAGGCACGCGGCCGAGCGCACTCGCAGCCCGCGCGAGAACAGCTCGACCCGCGGCGCGTTGCCGAGGCCCACGACCCCGCGCACACGCCCGCTGCGAAACGACGAGCTCGGCGGCGCGAGCATGAACTCGGCGTTGGCCAGCCGCCCGTTGACCGTGATCGGCAGCGGCGTCTCGGGGTCGTCACGACGGCACAAGAAGCGCGCGTTCTGATGAGCCGCTTCGAACACCCGACGATCGTCGGCGCCGTCGCCCCCACGCCGCTCGAGGATGATCTCGGTGCCCGGCGTCATCTCGATGCTCGAGCGCTCCGCGTTCTGCAGCGCACCGTCGAGCACCACCTGCCACGCGCCACCTTGCCCGCCGCGCGGGCACGAGCGGATCACGATGCGCTCGGGCTCGAAGCGGAGGATCGACCAGAACCCGACGCCGAAGCGCCCGACCTGATTGGCCCGATCTTCCTTGCTGGAGGCGTAGAGCGAGAACAGATAGCGACGAGCGTGCTCGTAGCTCATGCCCTCGCCGTCGTCGCGGCAGGCGATCCGCATCAGCCCGGCCTGCTCCTCGACCTGGATCACCACCCGGCTCGCGCCCGCATCGCGAGCGTTCTGCAGCAGCTCGCGGACGAAGATCCAAGGGTCTGGGCCGTAGCGGTCGGCCTCCACTCGCGCGCGCTCACGAAAGTCGTTGGCGCCGCGCTCGCTCACGATCCTCAGTGTAGTCCAAACCGAAGCCCCCCACCGGAGCGAAGGAGCCCCCGTGACGAGCTGAGATGAAGGTCGCCCAAGCCGAGGAGCCCCAAAGGGGCGAGCGCGAGGGTGGGGGTCCCGCGACGGGTCCGCCCGGCGCGGGGGAGGGCCGGCGACGGCCCTCCAGCAAGACTTAGTAGGAAGGCTGAATTCATGCCGGCTCTGCCGGCATGCGTCAGCCTTCCGGCCCGAGATCCGCGAACGACGGGCCCCAGCCGCCGAGGTACGCGAAGCCGTCCGCGCTGCGCCAACCAGCCACGATCACCGAGGACGGCCCGCTGCTCTCGACCCGATAGACGCCCGGCTCGACCGCGACGCGACGCACCGCCCACGACTGGCCCCCGGGTGCGGCCGTCAACGCATTCTCCAGCTCCTCCGCGGGCAGCGGCGGCGTGTCATCGCCCGCGAGCCCGGACAGCCACTCGACGTGCACGCTCGCGCTCGCGCTCGCGCTGACGAGCAGGTGGGTCTCGAAGCCATCCGGCACCCAGACCCAGTGATGGCTGGTCCACTGATCGATCGGCGCGAGCTGAACCATCGACGGCGAGCCCAGGTGGGTCAGCTCGGAGTTGGTCATGTACGCGGCCACCACGATCGGCTTGTCGGCCACGATAGCGAGCTCGCGCTCGGACTCGTAGACCGCGTAGGGCTCGTCCGGATCGATGACCACGTCGTCGAGCACCACCGCTTGGTCGCCGTCGTGATAGCCGAACACGACCTCGGTCCCCGGCTCGGTCGCGACCACCTGGATCATCGTCCGCTCATGCACCAACGGCGCGAGCGGATCGGGCTGGCCGCCAAACGGATTGCTGCTGGCAACCAGGCGCGGCGCCACGAAGCGCCGCCCGACCAGCGCCGCCGACAGCTGCTCCTGCATGTGCCCGCAGGAGCCGTCGTAGTCGGGGATCGCCGCGCAGGTGTGAGCCGAGAACGCCGACGTCAGGTGCTCCTGACCCGAGCCGACGATCGAGCCGCTGGTCCCATGATCGACCTCGGCC
>DATLLB010000723.1:0-5926 GCA_035538075.1 Enhygromyxa sp. | reverse complement strand
GATCTGCAGGGTGATCAGCGTGATCGGATCATCGGAGTCGAACGGCTGCCGACCGCAGAGCAGCTCGTAGAGGATCACGCCTGCGGCGTAGAGATCGGTGCGGCTGTCGACGACCTCGCCGCGGCACTGCTCCGGGCTCATGTACGCAGGCGTGCCGAACACCTGCCCGAACTGCGTGAGCGCGCGACGAGACTCGCCGCCCTCGGCCACCTTGGCGAGCCCGAAGTCGACCAGCTGGATCACCTCGGCGCCGTCCGGCTCGCGGAGCACGAACACGTTCTCTGGCTTGAGGTCGCGGTGGACGATCCCATGCGCGTGCGCATGCTCGAGCGCGGCGAGCAGCTGAGTCATCAACGCCACCGCGCGCGCGGGCTCGAGCGGACCTCCAATCAGGTCACGCAGCTCCACGCCCTCGAGCAGCGGCATCACCAAGTACGGCGCCGGTCCGCCCGCGCCGGGCGTGGTGCCGTGGCTGAACACCGGCACGATGTTGGGGTGCTCGAGCTCGCTCGCAGTCTCGGCCTCGCGTTGAAAGCGAGCGGCCAGCTCCTCGTCGCCGGCCATCGCCGCGTGCAGCAGCTTGACGGCGACCATGCTGCCGGTCTGCTGATCGCGGGCGCGAAACACCGCGCCCATGCCCCCGGCCCCGAGCAAGGCCTCGAGCGTGAAGCGACCGGCGACGCGGTGACCGATCATCGCCTCGGGCTTGCTCGGCAGCGGCCCATCGGGATCGACGGCCGAGTGCGCCCCCGTGGCCCCGAGCATGTCGATGCCCGGCTGAGTCGATCGCGTCGGATCGACGACGAGCTGCTGAAGCGTTGCTCGCAGCCCACGAACGGTCTCGAGCGCCACGCCGGCCGAGGCCGGCCGCGAGTGGCGAGACTTCTCCAGCAGCGACTCCACGAACTCGACCACCGGCCCCGGCGTGCCGGCCGGCAGCGGCGGCGGCGGGGCCATGATCTGCATGCGCAGGATCGCCGCGAGGTCCTCGCTCTCGAACGGCACCTTGCCCGACAGAAGCTCGTGGGCCAGCACGCCGACCGCATAGAGATCGCTGCGCTCGTCGACCTTGCCGCCCGCGGCCTGCTCCGGACTCATGTAGCGCGGGGTCCCGAACACCATGCCCGCGCGGGTGAGCACCTCGGTGGCCCCGTCGGCGTCGAGCAGCTTGGCGATGCCGAAGTCGACGATCTTCGCGACCTCGTTGCCCATCGCATCGCGGGTCAGAAACACGTTCTCGGGCTTGAGATCGCGGTGCACGATCCCGCACGCGTGCGCATGCTCGAGCCCCGCGAGCACCTGCTCGAGCAGCGCCAGCGCGGCGTCGGGCGCCCACGGCTGGCCGAGCCGAGCGGTCAGCTCCTGGCCCTCGAGCAGCTCCATCACCAGGTACTTGATGCCGTCGGCGGTGGTCCCGAAGTCGCTGACCCGCACGCAGTTGGGGTGGTCGAGCCGCGACGCGCTCTGGGCCTCGCGATCGAAGCGCTTGCTGATCGACGGATCGCCGCCGATGTCCGGGTGCAGGATCTTGATCGCGACGTCACGCGCGAGCGTGATGTGGCGGGCCTTGTACACGGCCCCCATGCCGCCCGCGCCGAGCAGCTTGTCGAGGCGGTAGTGATCGTCGAGCGTCCGACCGACGAGGGCTTCGAGTTTCGGGCTGGGCATGAGGCTTCGCGGCTCGAGGCAGAGGTCGGACGGGCATTCGGTGGGATGGGTTCAAGCGGTCACGAACGCAATGGCGCTCACTCGTTGAGCTTGGCGACGATCGAGCGGACGACGCTGCGCGGCGAGATGCGGGTGCTCGCGGCCAGCATCGCGTTGCGGATCCCGTGGATGCGCATGACCTTGCCCGCGTGCATGGCCTCGTACGCGTCGCGGGCCACATCTCCAGCCTCGGCGACGTTGTTGCGAAACAGCTTGGAGGTGCCGTTGCCGGCAGTCTCGCCGAAGCCGGTCGCGGTCGGTCCGGGGCAGTGCACGGTCGCCGTGACCCCCGTGCCGCGCAGCTCGTGGGCGAGCGCCTCGGTCCAGTGGTTCACGAACGCCTTGCTCGCGTAGTAGGTCGCCATGCGCGGCCCCGGCTGGAAGCCCGCGGTCGAGCCGATGTTGAGCACGCGCCCGAACTTGCGCGCGATCATGCCGGGCAGCGCGAGGTGGGTCAGCTCGACCAGCGCGCGAATGTTGAGGTCGATCATCTCGAGCTCGCGGGCGCGGTCGAGCTCCCAGAACTTGCCGACGGTGCCGAAGCCCGCGTTGTTGACCAGATAGCCGAGCTCGATGTTGCGCTCGCCGAGCTGCTCGAACAGCTGCTTCGGCGCCTCCGGCCGCGAGAGGTCGAACGCCAGCACGGTCGCGCGCACGCCGAGCTGCTCGGCCAGCGCGCGCAGCTTGTCCTCGCTGCGAGCGACGAGCACCAGCTCGTGTCCGTCACGCGCGAACAACTTGGCGAGCTCGAGTCCGATGCCTCCCGACGCGCCGGTGATCAGCGCTGCTTGTTTCTCCGTCATCGACAATCCTTCTACTCCGACTACTCCGAGCTCGGATTGAGCTTGGCCCGCAGCTCTTCGGCCCACTGGTCGAAATTGGCCTGGGTGCTCTGCCGCAGCGCGTCCGACTCCGCGAGCTGGGTGATCAGCTCGTCGAGCCGCTGCCGCGCCCGCTGCAGGCGGCGCTTGATCGTGCCCTCGGGCGTGTCGATCACGATCGCAATCTCGCGCACGCTGAGCCCCTCCCAGTAGTGCAGCTCGAGCGCGAGCTGCATCTCGAGCGGGAGGTGCCGCATGGCCGCGAGCAGGAGCTTGTGCTCCTCGCGTTCGGCGATCTGCCGGGTCGGCGAGCCGAGCCCGAGATCCGCGACCGACTGCTGTCCGATCTCCACCACCGCCTCGCGTCGCTGGCGATCGCGGATGAACGTGTACAGCCGGTTGCGGGCGATCGTGTACAGATAGGTTCGGAAGCTCGCGTCGCCGCGATAGCTCTCCTTACCTTTGACCGCGCCCATGAAGGTCTGCTGGGTCAGGTCTTCGGCCGCGTCTTCGACCTTGCTGCGGAAGAAGCGATAGACCGAGTCGAAGTGACGAGCGAACAGCTCGCGGCCCGCTCGCTCGTCGCCTCCGCGCCAAGCCTCGAGCAGATCGAAGTCGGAGCTACTTGGGGCCTCGTCACTCACGAGGCGGAGCATACCGCTCTCGCACTACCTGACGCGGTAGATGATGCGACCGCGGTTGGGATCGTAGGGGGAAACGGCGACCTTGACCCGGTCGCCGAGCACGACCTTGATCCGGAATTTCCGCATCTTCCCGGCGAGGTGGGCAATCACCGAGTGATCGTCATCGATCTTCA
This sequence comes from Enhygromyxa sp., assembly GCA_035538075.1. GTDB lineage: Bacteria > Myxococcota_A > Polyangia > Nannocystales > Nannocystaceae > Plesiocystis. The sequence goes on along the minus strand of DATLLB010000723.1, from coordinate 2,581 downwards.
CCCGGAACATGCCGCCGGTGAGAACTTCGGTGACGACGCCGTCGAATTCGATGTGGTCGTCCTTGGGCACGCGCGGGAGGTTATGGGGGTGGTCGTCGCTTCGCAAGGGCGCGAAGTGGTCGATCACGACCCGATTGGGCGGGCCAGAGCGACTTTTCGCGTGAGTGTGCTTCGTGTTGCCGGGTCACCGGGATCGCTCGCCTCGCCTCGCTGCGCGAAGGCGCACTGGGCGCGCCAAAGCGCAAACCAGAGCGTGAATCCGATCAGTCCGCACCGAGCTTGGCGATCGTCCCGTCCCGCAGGCTGGCGGCGATCAGCGCGTCGATGTCGCCCTGGGTGAGCGGCTCGGCGAAGTCGACCCCGTCGAAGAAGCTGTCGTAGCTCTTGCTGACGGTCAGCTTCTTCGAGAAATTTTGCGACTCGCTGATGCGGAACGGCTTGCCGGCCTCGACCGTGGTGATGTCGACCTCGGCCTCGACCTCGACCGTGGTCGTCCACAGGAAGTCGATGTGCTGGCCGTCCTTGAGCGCCGAGCCGGTCAGATAGACGGTGGTCCCGGCCGCGTCGGGGTTGGGCACCTCTTCGGCCATCGGCGCGTACTCGACCAGCAGCTCGCAGTAGTTGCCCGAGTTGACTCGCGCGCCGCCGAGCCCCGCGGTCTCGCTGTCGGCGGTCTGCCCGATGTCCTCCGCGAGCGGCCCCCAGTAGAGCTCGACGTCGAAGCGCTCGCCGTCGCAGGCCTGCAGGGTCACGCCCGCCGTGGTCACGTAGGCCTCGTCCACGAAGATCTCCCAGCCCATGTCATTGACGAAGATCAGCTGCTCGCCGTTGCGCGTGGGCAGGTTGCCCTCCTCGTCGGGCGTCCCGTGGCTGGCCGCGAACACGTCGACGATGCCGGTGTGCTGCGTCAGCTGATCGAGCAGATCGCAGCCGGTTGCCAGAGCCAGAGTGGGGAGGAGGAGCGCAGCGAGGGTCGAGCAGCGGAAGGTCATGGGGGGCCTCGAAGTGACCGGTCGGAGGATCAACTTGGCGAGAGCAGTTAGCCGGATTACCAAGATGGAAGCAAGAAAAAAGTCGGCACCATGTGCGCGCTTCCGAGCAAAACGGGTCGGAAAGAGCAAAAATGCCTCAGCAGAGATCTCCTCACGGGCGGGATCGAGCGAAACTGCAGTGACCTGATCAGCATGTTTGGCGCGAAAACGCCCAAGATTGCTCGGAATGGCAGCCTCACCGCCAGGCGAGCGTCCTTGTTGGGATTGAGTCGATCGGAGTGTTTGAGCCACGCCGGTCGTGGCAGCATGTCGTGAGTCCCATGTCGGACGAGCAAGCGCGGCTGCAGGCGGTCCTCAGCGCTCCGGACGAGGACGCGCCACGCCTGGACTACGCAAAATGGTGCGAGGACCAGGGCGACCCGAGCTCGCTGGCGCGTGCGGAGCTGATCCGCACTCAGCTCGAGCTCGCGCATGCCGATCCCGAGCACCTGGCCACCGGTCGCTTGTTCGGCGAGCAACACCGCGCAGAGCAGCTCGTCGCCGTCCACGGCGACGCGTGGTTTCAGCCGGCGAAGCGCTGGGTCGACGGATTTCGATTCCACCGTGGCTTCGTCGAGTGGATTCGGCTGAGCGCGCGGAGCTTCCTCGATCACGGCGAGCGCATCTTCGAGCTCGCGCCCGTTCGTCATGTGGACCTGACCGCCGTGCGGGACGTCGACGAGGCGCTCGCCGATTCGCTGCTGCTGGCCAACGTGCGCTCGCTGGCGATGGACAGCTGTGGCCTCCACGATCTGCACGTCCAGCTGCTCGCCGCGTCGCCGCACGTCATCAACCTCCGCTGGCTCTCGCTCGCGGACAACAACCTGACGCTGGCGGCCGCGGAGGCCCTCGCCGCGTCGCCACATCTCGGCGACCTCCGCTACGCCGAGCTGCGCGGCAACCCGGTCGATCCAGGCGAGCGGCTCGGATTGGACGGTGGCGAGGTGGTCGCCAGCTGGATGCCGCCGGAGGGCAGGGATCTCGAGGCGCGCTTTGGGCCGCAGCGGTGGCTGCACCGCGAGCCGATCGTCGGTCGCTTCGACTGACCTCAATAGGCAAAGCGAAACTGCTGCAGCGCGTCCACGAAGCGCCCGCAGGCGTCCCGCAGCTCTTGGACGTTCTTGTAGCCGTTGTTGGGGTTGCGCTGCGCGATGATGCGCCCGGCGAGATCGTTGTCCCCGACCACCGCACGAATCTCCGCGTAGGTCATGGTGTTGACGTTTCGATTGGGGTGTTCATCGAAGTAGCGGTTGGCGATCGCCGTGTTCGCGCCGCAGATGATGAAGCCGTCGATCACGGCGGACACCGGCAGCGTCGCGTGAAAGGTCCACATTGCGTAGTCGGGCCGGCCGCCCGCCGGCCGACCGGCGCGTATCCACGTCTGCTGATTGACGCCTGGATAGTCGTTGCACGCGGCTCCGATCACGCGCACGAGCCCGTCCTCCGTCGCCAGCGCGACCATTCGGCCGTTCATGTTGACCGGGCGAAAGCCGAGATGACCCGCGATCGCGTGCGGCTGGCCGACTTGATCCGTCGCCTGGCCGTTGGGG
>DATLLB010000722.1:0-3379 GCA_035538075.1 Enhygromyxa sp. | reverse complement strand
GTCGGCTACAAGCCGCTGGTCTACTCGGTCGGAGGCCTCACCCACGAGGGCGAGCCGATGGCCGGCTCGCGCCCGCTCGGGATGCCGCGGCTCGCTGCGGCGGCATCCCACGCGATCGCGGGCGGCGACGACACGACGATGACCGGGTCCTCTATCTCCACAGCCGTCGCCGCCGGAGCGGCCGCGCTGATCTGGTCCTACCTCCCGGGCCTCTCGGCGTCCGAGGTCATGACCATCGTCTATGCGAGCGGCAATCCGCTGACGCTGACGGCCGACTACATCGGGCCCAACACGACGCAAACCACCGTCCGCGCCGTCGATGTCTGTCGCGCGATCAGCATGGCCTGCCAGTTGACCGGCAACTGCCCAGCCATGCCGCTCGGCTGTCTCACGGCGGCGCCATCGGTGACGATCGACGCCTTGTTCACCGAGATCGCCGCGCTGACGCCCGATCATGACGAGAGCCGCCTGTGGGTCCCAGAGGTGTGCACGGTCCAGGAGTGCGGTGGCTTCACGCCCGATGCTTACCTCGCGCAAGCTCTCGTCGGCACCGGAGAGAGCGCGTGTCCGGAGCCGGTCGATCAGATCTTGCCGCTCACGCTGCCCCAGCCCACGCAGATCGGTTGCTCTCACTGCACGCTCGACCTCACGACCGCGCTGGTCGACGCCTCGCTCGACATGGACTACGCGAACGCGACCGTCAACGACGTCACGATCGCGCTGTTCGACGGCTATCGCAACACCTACTTCCGCTTCGGCGACGCGACGCTGGACGAGAGCGCGATTACGCAGTTTCGTCTCGACCCCATGTTGATTCCGGCCTATGTCGAGTCGGCGACGATCTCGATCACCTTCGACCCCACCCAGCCTCCGGTCGTCGATCCGCTGCTGGTTCGTCGATGATCGGATGACCTGACTCGGCCGGTCCTGCGCTAAACCACCCGCATGCCGCAGGACCCGGTCAGCGCCGCCATCGCCTACCACGAGCTCAGCAAGCACCGCCTGCCCAACCGCTACGCGCGCTCGCGTGGCTACCTCGACTGGGACACGCAGCCCAATCCCTTTCGTCTGTACGAGGGCGTCGATCGAGTGGCGCTGACCCGCGAGCATGACGACGCCGGCCCGACGCTCGACGAGCTCTACGATCCGGCCCGCGTCTCCGCGGCGCCGGTCGAGGCCGCGAGCGTCGCTCGTCTGTTGTTCGACTCGCTGGCGCTCTCGGCCTGGAAGCAGCACGGCGTCAGCCGCTGGTCGCTGCGCTGCAACCCCTCGAGCGGCAACTTGCACCCGACCGAGGCCCACCTGATCACCCGTCCGCTCGCGGACCTCGGCGAAGTGCCGACCGTCTACCACTACACGCCCCTTCTGCACGCGCTCGAGTACCGCGCGGCTCTCCCTTCTGACCTGTGGTCCGCGTTGCTCGGCGACGGCGACGGCGTGCTGGTCGGGCTCAGCTCGATCACCTGGCGCGAAGCCTGGAAGTACGGCGAGCGGGCCTATCGCTACTGTCAGCATGACGTCGGCCATGCCGTCGCGGCGCTGGCCTACGCCGCTGCGGCGCTCGGCTGGCACACCCGCATGCTCCCCGGCTTCGACGACGCCGCCATCACGGCGCTGTTCGGCCTCGAGCCGCCCGCAGGCCCCGAAGCCGAGCACCCCGATCTCCTGTTGTTCATCGGCCCGCGCCTGCCGAGCCGGCCAATTGTGCCACCTCGCACATTGTCGACGATCGCATTCGCAGGCACGCCCAACCGGCTCAGCGAGTCGCACCACCCGTGGCCGGTCAACGAGCAGGTCGCGGCCGCGTGCGTGCGCGTGGGCACGGCCGCGCTGCCCGAGCCCACGCGGGTAGCGATCCCCGAGCCGTCGCCCAGCGGTGCGTCTGCTCGCCACTTGTTTCGCACCCGTCGCAGCGCGGTCGAGATGGACGGCGTCACCACGCTCTCGCGCGCGGCTTGGCTGCGCATGCTGGCCCGCACGCTCGCGCGGCCGAGCCAGGTCCCGTTTGCGAGCCTGCTCGGGCGCCCGCGCGTGCACCTGCTCCTGTTCGTGCATCGCGTCGACGAGGTCGAGCCGGGCCTCTACTTGCTGCTCCGCGATCCCGATCAACGCGACGCCATCGCGCGCAGCATCCACCCGGACTTTCGTTGGTCGCCGGTCGCCAGCGACGACCTGCAGCTGCCGCTCTACCTGCTCGAGCCGGCCGACACCCGCAACGCCGCCGCGCTCGTCTCGTGTCGCCAGGCGATCGCCTCCGACGGTGCGTTCGCAGTCGCGATGCTGGCCGAGCTCGAGCCGACCCTGCGCGAGCATGGGGTTTGGATGTATCGGCACCTGCACTGGGAAGCGGGCGCGATCGGTCAGGTGCTCTACCTCGAGGCCGAGGCCGCCGCGCGGCGAGCCACCGGGATCGGCTGCTTCTTCGATGACGCCGTGCACGAGCTGCTCGGCCTCCGCGACCGCTCGCTCGCGACCCTCTATCACTTCACCGTCGGCGGTCCGCTCGAGGACGATCGCCTGCGCACGGTCGACGCGTATCATCACCTCGAGCAAGAATGGACGCCGTCCTGATCGACGAGGAGCTGATCGCCCCCGCTCGCCTGCGCGAGCTCTCGCAGCGCAAGAACGGCCCGAGCGCCCGTCGCCTGCTCGCGCAGGCGCTCGTGTACTTCGGCAGCTCGGCGGGGCTGGTGCTGCTGGATCCGCTGTGGCTGCTGATCCCGCTTTTGCTGATCAACGGCGCGATCCAGTTCGCGATGTTTGGCCTCCTGCACGAGAGCTGCCACAACACCGTGTTCACCAGCCGCGCGCTCAACCACCTCGCTGGCTGGATCGCCGCGCTCGCGCAGCCGATGAGCCCCGCGTTGATGCGAGCCTTCCACTTCGAGCACCACCGTCACACCCACGAGCTCGCTCGCGATCCCGAGCTGGCCGGCCTGCCGTTCATGGTCCACTGGCCGCGCGGGGTGATGTGGCTGGTGACGATGACGGGCGTCCCGTTCATCGTCGCGCGCTGGGGCTGGACGATCTTCGCCGCGCTGACGCCCAGCGTCATTGATATGGCCTGGCAACGCGTGCTGCCGTTCGTGCGTGCGCAGGAGCGACGGCGCATCGCCTGGGAGGCGCGTCTGTTGCTGGCCATTCACGCGACGATCGTGACGGCGGCAATTCTATGGCTGCCGCAATTGTGGTGGGTCTACGGCGGCATGGCGCTCGGGCACATGTTCCTCGGCTGGTATACGACCTGCGAGCACCGCGGGTTGCCCGAGCACGGCACGATCCTCGAGCGCACGCGGACGCTGCTGGCACCTCGTTGGCTGAAGTGGCTGGTGTGGAACATGCCGTATCACGCCGAGCATCACGCCTGGCCGGCCGTGCC
>DATLLB010000721.1:0-3276 GCA_035538075.1 Enhygromyxa sp. | reverse complement strand
TCCGGTCAAGCTGTTCTCGAGCGAGCTGCTGGCGATGGCGCTCGCCCTGCTCGCTCTCGACGCTCGCCGACTGCTCGACCTGCTCGTGTTCAACCGCGCGACCGAGCCGGTCGAGCACGCGCCGCACTTTCGCCGACGCGGACTGCGGATCGCCGGCAACGTGGTCAAGGGAGTCATCATCAGCGGTCTGCTCGGGCTCCATGCGTGGAGCGGATGGAATTCCCAGCGGACCTACACCGACGAGTCCGTCCGCTCGCCGCTCTACGGGATCTACGAGGCGAGCACGCTCGTCGAGGACGGCCAGATCCGACCCGGCCTGATCAGCGACGGTGAGCGCTGGCGCTACCTGATCTTCGATCATCCGGGCCTGCTCTCGGTCCAGCGCGTGGACGGGAGCATCGAGCGATACTCCGTCGAATTCGACGAGCAGGCCGGCAGCTTCGAGCTGTGGCGATGGGCCTGGCCGATGGCCTGGATGTACATCGATCCGCCGGAGCAGGAGCCGATCAAGACCACCTGGACGTACGCCCGCCCATCGCCCGATCGCCTCGAGCTCGCTGGCGAGATCGACGGGCGCGCGATCGAGATTGTCGCCGAGGCCCGCGATCCGCAGGGCTTCTTTCTGGTCGAGCGCGGCTTCAATTGGATCAACGAGGTTCCGCTCAATCGTTAAACCGAGCGCGCGAGCCCGAGGCCCGGCCGGACCAGGATCACCTTGGTGTAGGCCACCGAAAACCCGAGCCGCATCGCGTTGCGCTCGGTCGGGATGCCCGGCCGCGAGCCGATCGTAGCGAGCACGCACCCGTGCGCGCGCGCCATTACCAAGCGCTCGACGATCAGCGCCTGCTGGATCCCACGTCGACGAAAGCGCGGCTCGGTCGACACGCCCATCAGACTCGCGACGCCATCGCCGAGGTTGATCGAGCCCGCGGCCGCGAGCTCGCCGTCCACCCACGCGAGAATGGTACGCACGTTGGGCAGCAGATTCGTGCGCACGCAGGCCTCGAACATCGCCGGCGGGATCTCGCCGTCCGGATAGAACCCGCGCAGCGTGACCTCGACCGTGCGCTCGACCAGCGGCATGTCGGCCGTGTCGAGCAGCCGCAGCGCGAGCCCGGCCGGCCGCCCAAACGGGAGCGCCGCCTCGAGCTCCTCGTCGGCCGCGAGCTCGCGCGCGAGCACTTGCTCGAACTCGCGGATCACGAAGCCGCGCTCGGCGAGCCCGGCGATCAGCGTCTCGTCGGCGAACGGCGAGAGCTCGACGCGTGGCTCGACGCCTCGCGTCTCGTAGAACTCGATCAGCTCGGCGATCTCGTCCGCGCCGACCGGCCCCGCGAGCCCGACTCCACAGGCCTGATTCTGCCAGGAGCCGGGCTCGTGAAAGCCCATCACCCCGCCCGCGAACGGCCGCACCAGCGGCGTGACGTCGGCAAGCATCCGCGCCTGGCGACGCTCCTCGAGCTGGGCGATCTCGGCTGGCGACATCGGCATGGTCGCCGCAGTCTAGACCCCTACCGCGAGCTGTCCATCGCCGACACCGAACCGCGAAGCCAGAGCTGCCACTTCTCGATCGGCCGCGTGGTGTCATGCAGGGGTCGATGGGCGATCTCCAGCGCGTCCAAGCGATCGCGCAATTGCTTGCGTGCGTAGGAGAGCCGACCGCCGACGGTGCCGACCGGAATGCCGAGAATCTCGGCGATCTCGGGCCGCTTGAGCTTGTTGTAGGCGACGCCGAGCATCCACGCGCGAAAGCTCTCGGGTCGCTCGAGCGCGCTGAGGTTGCGAAAGCCGGTGAGCATCGTTTCCTGCGTCAGGTCATCGACCGCATCGAGATCGCTGACGTTGAGCTGAAAAACTCTGCGCACCGATCGCTGGTGACGTTGGAGTAGCACCCCGCCGGCCCGGTTGTCGCCGGCCCGGGTGCGCCGAACCAACTCGGCATCGTCGAGACCTTCGAGTTTTTCAGAATCGCTCATGCGTTTGAAACTGGTTGCATCGAAGGTCCTGAGGACCCGGTGGTCGATCTAATCTTCACGCTTCGGTCGCAGGATCAGGGGGACTTTCTGAGCGGCGCCAGCGGCCGCGAAGAGCAGCGAGCGCGGGCGTCCGTTCACGTGCCAAGTCAGCCGCCAATGCTTGCTGTCGTCCGGGGGCTTCGGGCACGCGAGGCTGCCGTCGACGTTCACCCCGATGATCGGCTCGGTGTCCTCTCCACATCGCGTCACCACGATCTTTGGGCTCAGGCGCTTGCCGAGATTGTAGCGGGCAAACTCCTGAAGCTTGCCTGCGACCGAGGTCTGGATGACCATCGGCGGCAGGTTGGTGGCGGGACAGGTCGGCGGCTTCAAGTGGAGATCCGTGGGCTCGTACAACGTGATTGTGATCCGCTCGCACGAGATTGTGAAGTCGATGAACACGTCGAGCACGTCACGAGGCGTGACGCTGAACGGAAAGCGACCAGGGAGGGTGGTCAACATCACAGGCGCGGTATCGGCCACCTCGGTCGCGCCGTAGAGCAGACAGCAGCGAGTGGGGGTGAACAGAAGCGGGAGAGCGGCGTTCGTGGACATCATCGGGGCTCCTGAGTGGTCGGAGGATCTGAGCGCGGAGTGCGGGGGAAGGCGGCTTGTTCGAGACGTTCGAGCTCGCCTGCTTCCATGTCGTAGGAGGCAGAGATCCGTTCGAATTCACTGGCCGCCAGTTCGTATTTTTTTTGCTCGTGCAGCAATTGCAACCACGCGATCCAGACCTCCATCAAATCCGCCGAGGCGGCGGTGCTCTTGGGCCCGGCTTCGAAAGCGAGCAACGCCGATTGGAAGCTCGCAATCGCCTCTTCACCACGACCGAGCGGGCCCAGGAACATTGCCCGTTGAATGGCCAACTCGGGCGTCGGCTGTCCTTCGGGACACGCCGCAATCGCCCGATCCACGGCCGCGAGCGCAGCCGCCCAGTCTTCGCGACCACCGTACGCCATGGCCAAGATGCCATGCGCGTCACTGAGCAATTGTCGTTCACCATGAGCGACCGCCAGGATTTCCAGCGCCTCCTCGGCACGCGCAATCGCATCGTCCCAAAGATCAAGCTCGATGTCTGTATGCGCGAGGTGAATCAACGAGCTGGCAACCAGGGGGTGTCGATCGCCAAGGTTCGCGCGTCGTCGCGCGAGTACGGTGTCGAACAGAATTCGTGCGAGCTGAACCTGGCCACGATCGTGCGCAGCCACGCCCGCGTTACTCCATAGCTTGGTCTCCTCCACCGTCTCGCGGTGGCCGTCGG
>DATLLB010000720.1:0-4939 GCA_035538075.1 Enhygromyxa sp. | reverse complement strand
CACCCGGGACTTCAAGCGCTACGTCGGCGCGCAGATCGGCGTGTACAACCCCGACGGCGACAAGGTCGGGCAGGTCAGCCACCTGCGCAACGAGGAGTACATCTACTTGGTCGCGCGGCCCGAGCTGTGCGAGCGGATCCCCGACGCGCTCGAACGACTCGAGCGCACGGCCGTGCAGATCGAGTCGCGTCCGAGCGAAAAATTGTCTCACGCCCCTACGGGGCTGGAATTGGACGATCGCGTGACCGTGGTCGCCCGAGCGCTGAGCGAGCTCGGCACGGGCACGCGCCTCGAGCTGCAGAACGCGACCGGACTGAGCGCCTACCAGATCCGCATGGCCCTCGACAGCCTGCTCGGCCGCGGCTTGGCCCGCGCCGAAGGTGAGCGACGGGCCAAGCGATATTCGGCGATCGACTAGGCGCTAGTTCGCAGTGAGTGAGTCGGTCTCTTTGTCGATCTCGCCCTGCCAGGTGGTGGCGTCGCGCTCGAGCTCGAGATCCTTCTTCGCCGCCCGCTGGCGCTCGACGAGATCGTAGTGGGTCGTGAAGTACGGCAGCGAGACACCGCGCAGTTGCTCGAGGCTGTCGAAGCCGTGCTGCTCGAGCACGGCCGCCAGCTCCTTGGTCAGGTTCTTGATCACCTTGTAGCCCTGCAGCATCGCGCCCGTGCACACCTGCACGGTGTGGCAGCCGAGCGCCACGAACTGGGCCGCGTCGCCGCCCGAGTAGATGCCGCCCATGCCGGAGATCGGCGTGTTGGGCACGGCTTTCGCGATCTCCATCACGTGCCGCAGCGCGATCGGTCGCGCAGCCAGACCCGAGTAGCCGCCCGGCGTGGTGTAGCCCTCCACCGTCGGCATCGGCCGCAGCGTCTCGAGGTCCACGCCGACGCACGAGAGGATCGTGTTGATCGCCGAGATCCCGTCGGCCCCGGCTGCGACGGCCGCCTTGGGTGACGCGGTCGGATCACCGACGTTGGGCGTCATCTTCGCCCAGACCGGGATCTTCGAGACCGACTTCACCCAGCCGACCACCTCCTTGACGATCTCCGGATTGGCCCCCATCGCCGCGCCCATGCGCCGCTCGGGGAGCCCGTGCGGGCACGACAGGTTCATCTCGAACGCGTCGACCCCGGTCTCCTGCGTGCGCTCGACGATCTCGACCCAGGCCTCCTTGCGGTACTCCTCCATGATCGAGGCGACCAGGATTTTTTTGGGCCAGCGCTTCTTGATCTCGCGAAACTCCTCGAGCCAGGTATCGAACGGTCGGTCCGAGATCAGCTCGATGTTCTCGAACCCGATCACCTTCTTGTCATCATCGGGATCGCGCAGCTTCGCGTAGCGCGGGTTGGTGTTGATCACCTTCGAGTGATCGAGGCTGATGGTCTTGCACACGTTGCCGCCCCAGCCCAGCTCGAACGACTTCATGATCACCTTCGCGTTGGTCCCGGGCGGGCCGGAGCCGAGCAGGAAGGGGTTGTCGAATTCGAGGCCGTTGACGACGACGTGCAGACTCGGGGGCATGACGCCCAGAGTATCGAAAGCTCGCCACGCGTGACCACCTACCCGCGGCGCCGAGCCCGGCGTTGTTTGTTGCCTCGAAGCGGCAACCAACGGCCGTGAGGCCGGGCAGGGGGTGAGGGACCCGCGACGGGCTTTGCCCGGCGTGGGAGCGGGACCGGCTACGGTCCCGCTATCAAAATCTAGAAGTGAGCCGACGGCGGTCGGCTCACGGAGCGCATTGTTGGACGGCTTCGAGGCTCTCGGCCGCGAGCACACACTCGACCTCGGTCACGGTGCCGTCGGCGAGGCAGCGATTGAGCACCGCCTCCCGCCGCTCGCTCGCGACCTCCTCGGCGATCTCGGCCGCACGCCCTTCGTGCGCGGCGCGGCTCAGCTCGACGATGTGATCGACCATCGCCTCGCACTGCGCAGGCTCGGCCCGACTCACGCACCCGAGCGCGATGGCGAACGTCGGCCACCACAGCGCGCTGGCTTTTGATCGCGCCATCGTGCGCGTAGGATAAACCAGGCAACCGCGGCGCCACATGGACATCGAGGAGACGATCGGCGCCGATTCGCGCGAGGCCGAGACCCCCTCGAGCAAAGCGTCCAGCGACGACGAGATCGCGGCGGAGCTGCTCGAGGCCGCCCAGCAGCCGGCCGAGCGCGGGCTCGAGACGCAGCGGCACAAGGCCATGATCGCGGCCGCGCTGTTCGACGAGCCGCTCACGCCGATCAAGATCGGCCGCTTCACGATCGTGCGCGAGCTCGGAGCCGGGGGCATGGGCGTGGTCTATGTCGCGTACGACGAGCAGCTCGATCGCCGCGTGGCCGTCAAGCTGCTGCGTCGCGCCGAGACCGACACGCAGGGCAAGGCTCGACTCGCACGCGAGGCCCAGGCGATGGCTCGGCTCTCGCACCCCAACGTGGTCACGGTCCACGAGGTCGGCACCCACCAAGAGCAGGTGTTCGTGGCCATGGAGTTCGTCGACGGCGGCGATCTTCGCAGCTGGCTCGGGCACGAGCGCCGCGGCTGGCCGGCGATCGTCGAGGCCTTTCGGCAAGCGGGCGAGGGCCTCGCGGCTGCGCACGCGGCCGGAATCGTGCACCGCGACTTCAAGCCCGACAACGTGCTGGTCGGTCACGACGGGCGCGTGCGCGTGGCCGACTTCGGGCTCGCCCATGCTCTGGACGCGACCGTCGAGCTCGGCGAGCGCGAGCCGACGATCTCGTCGAGCAACAAGCTCGAGCAGTCGCTGACTCGCACGGGCGCGCTGATGGGCACGCCCGCCTACATGGCGCCCGAGCAATACGCGAGCAAGCGGACCGACGCGCGCACCGATCAGTTCGCCTTCTGCGTGGCGCTGTGGGAGGGCCTCTATGGTCGTCGACCGTTCTCGGGCGCCAACCTGATCGCGCTCTCGGCTGCGATCACCGACGGCCGGATCGACGATCCGCCCGGCGAGCTCGACGTGCCCGCGTGGCTGCGCGCCGCGTTGCTGCGCGGGCTCTCGCGCAACCCCGACGATCGCTGGCCGTCGATGCGGGCGCTGCTCGACACGCTCGGCAACGATCTGCAGGTCCGCCGCCGCCGTCGGGCTCGCGTCGCCGCGATCGTCAGTGCGGCCGCGATCGTGGTCGCGGGCCTGAGCTACGTCGCCGCCAAGGCCGTCCGCGAGAGCGCGCGGCGACAGTACTGGAGCGCGCTGACCGAGCAGCTGCTGGAGATCGAGCGCGTCCGCGGCTTTCGGCAGGCGCAGGACGACGCGCTGCGGGCCCGCGACGCCACGCGCATGAGCGTGTCTCGCAGCTATCGACCGCGCGGGGGCGTGGTCGATCACGAAGATCCGACCGTCGCCGCGGTCCTGCTGCGCGAGGTCGAAGGACCCGCGCGCGAGGGCGAGGCGTGGATCTCCGCGGCCAACGAGATCCTCGGCCAGCCGATCAGCCACGCGGTGCTCAGCGGGCATCGTGACGTCGTGACCGCGCTGGTGTTCGCGCCCGACGAGCAGGTCGTCTACTCGGGCGCGGGCGATGGCGAGGTCTGGCGCTGGGACATCACCACCGGGATTGGACAGCGGATCATCACGCACGACGACGCCGGGGAGGTCACCGCGCTCGCGATCAGCCCCGATGGCCGCACCGTCGTGTCGGCGTCGAAAGATCGGACCGCGCGGGCTTGGTCTGCAGACGCGGGCGCGCGCGTGGTTGCGACGCACGATCACGAGGTGACCGACGTCGCGTTCGCACCCGATGGTCGGCGGATCGTCACCGCCTCGCGCGACCGCACGGCGGCCATCCACGAGCTCGCAACCGGCATCCGCGTGGCCTTGCGCGGGCACCCCAGCCGGATGTTCGCTGTCGCGTTCGACGAGACCGGGACCCGCGTGGTGACCGGCGGAGCCGACTCTCGAGCCCGCGTGTGGCGGGCCACCGACGGCGAGCTGCTCACGACCCTGGAGGGTCACGAGGCCGCAGTCTTTCACGCACGCTTCGTCGGCCCCGAGCAGATCGTGACGGGCGCGGATGATGGAACGGTTCGGCTGTGGCGCCTGCACGACGACACGCTCGCCGATGCTGCCGTGCTCGCGCGCTACCCCACCGCGATCACCACGCTCGCCGTTCATGATCGACAGGTCGCAGCCGCGGCCCTCGGCGGCAGCGTCGGTGTGGGTTCGATCGACGACGTGGCGACGTGGCGAACCATCTCGAGCCACAGCAAGGACGTGTGGGCGGTCGCGTTCACCCCCGACGGCGCGGGCCTGGTCTCGGCCTCGTTCGACACGACCGCGCGCCTCCACGATCTGCGCAGCAACGGCCCCAGCCGCGCGTTCATTGGCCACCGGCTCGCGCTGCTCAGCGCCGCGATCGACCCGAGCGGCCGCTGGCTGGCGACCGGCGCCTGGGATGGCCAAGTACGCGTTTGGGATCTGCAGCGCCCCGAGCTCGCAATCACGCTCGTCGGCCATCGTGACCAAGTGGGTGCCGTCGAGGTCGATCGCGCGGGCACCAAGCTCGTCACGGCCTCGCACGACGGCACCGCACGCGTATGGAATGCGCAGAGCGGCGAGCTGATCGCCACGCTGGCCGGCGACCACGGGGTCGTGAATGCGGCGGTGTTCAGCCCGAGCGGCGACACCGTGGCGACCGCGACTCGCTCCGGGGTGGTCGAGCTCTGGAACCTGCAGACCAACGCGCTCGTGTCGATCGCAGCGCACCAGCTCCCAGTCTGGCAAGTCGCGTTCGACCCCACCGGCTCGCGCGTCGGCTCGGCGTCATCGGACCTCACGGCCCGCATCTTCAGCCTCGCGGGCGAAGAGCTGCTGGTCTTGAGCGGCCACGAGGCGTTGGTCTCGCTCATCGATCTCGGCGACGCAGGGCAACCGATCGCCACGGCCTCCTACGACGGCACGCTGCGACTCTGGGATCCGCACGACG
>DATLLB010000719.1:0-10269 GCA_035538075.1 Enhygromyxa sp. | reverse complement strand
CAGCCAGGCAGCGATCACGGCCACGACCGCCAACAAGCCGGCGAGCGCCGTGGTTCGGCCGCTGCGCTTGGGCTTGTTCGCTTGCTTTTGCTCGGGGGGCATCGGTCCGACGATCGCCCACGGGCGAGCACCCGCGCAACCCCGGACGTCGCATGCGCCGCCGCCTTTTGACTCCAGGTGATCGGCCGCTACGCGCGAGGCGGCGCGACTATTCACGCTTCACTGAATTTGCTGAAAGTGGCGAGATCGAGCCCGCACAGGCCCTCAGGAGGCTTGCGATCAATCTCGGGTCATGCGAGCAATCGGGGGTGCGCGTCCGATTGGGACTCATTGCGGGATTCGTCGTCGGCCTCGCCTCCCCGCTCGTGGTGCCGGCGCTGGTGAGCGCGGGCGGCTGCCCCGACGGCGGCGAGATGATCGAGCACCAAGTGGCATCGGGCCAGACGCTCAGCGGCATCGCGGTCAAGCACGGCGTCAGCCAGCGATCGATCGAGCGGGCCAACCCGGGCCTCGACCCCAACAAGATCCGCGAGGGCCAGAAGCTCAAGATCTGCCTGCCGGGCAAGGAGTCGTCGAGCTCGAGCGCCTCGTCTTCGAGCTCGAGCTCGAGCAGCAAGAGCTCTTCGTCGAGCACCGGTCGCTCGTGCGGCGGCGGCAACACCATCGCCGAGCATGAGGTCGCAAACGGCGACACGCTCAGCGGCATCGCCTCCAAGTACGGCGTCAGCGTCGAGTCGATCCAGAGCCGCAACTCCAAGCTCAAGAAGGATCCCAACTCGCTCCGCGTCGGCCAGGTCATCGAGATCTGCGCCGAGACCAAGCGCAGCAAGAACAGCAAGCTCTGCGGCTATCGGACGCCCCTGCACACCCACGTGGTCGTGCCCGGCGAGCACCTCGGTGAGATCGCCGGCCGCTATGGCGTGCGGCGATCGGACCTGATCAAGCTCAACAGCAAGCTCAGCTCGAACGCCAACCTGATCAGCGTCGGGCAGAAGATCAACGTGTGCCCCGAGATCGCCCCGCGCGAGCGCGTGGAGATCGAGTACACCGTCGAGTCCGGCGACACGCTCAGCGACATCGCGGCCAAGTACGACCTCACCACCAGCGAACTGGTCGGCTTCCAGCGCGGCAAGATCAAGGACTCCGACGGCCTCCGCGTCGGGCAGAAGCTGGTCGTCTACAAAGAGGGCTCGATCCTGCCCGGCTACGGCGCCTACGACGACGACACCGGCGTGCTCAAGAGCGGCGTGCAGCTGCCCTCGGGCAAGCACTACGTGGTCAAGCACCCGAGCCTCTCGTGGGGCACTGGCGACACGATTCGGCTGATCCAGACCGCGGTCACCAACTATCGCCGCGCGTGGAAGAGCTCGCCGCAGGTCCACATCGGCGACATCTCCAAGAAGGGCGGCGGCCACTTCCCGCCGCACCAGAGCCACCAGCACGGCCGCGACGTCGACATCGGCTACGTGCTCAAGGGCGAGCAGGCCGACGAGACAAAGTTCATCTCGGCCAACGCCAAGAACCTCGATGTGCCGCGGACGTGGTCACTGATCGAGTCGTTCCTCGACACCAACCAGGTCAAGTACATCTTCATGGATCACTCGATCCAGAAGCTGTTGTACGAGCACGCGCAGAGCAAGGGCGTGTCGAAGGATACGCTCGATGAGATCTTCCAGTATCCGCGCACCAAGAGCCGCGGGCACGGGATCATCCGGCACTCGAAGGGGCACGTGAACCATTTCCACGTGCGGTTTCGGGAGTAGACTCCCGAAACCGCACTCTGGTTTGATAGCGGGACCGTCGCCGGTCCCGCTCCCCGCCGTGGCCAAGCCACGTCGAGGACCCCTCACCCCCTGCCCGCCGCTCACGCGGCGTTGGTTGTCGCGGTGACCGAATCAGCGGCGCAGCGTCTCGTGCATGCGCGCGGCCACCAGCAACCCCGACGCGAAGGTGAGCGCGGCGACGCTGCCCATCGCCGCACGCAGACCGAGCGCGTCCGCGATCAGCCCCGCGAGCACGGCACCGATCGCATAGCCGAGGTCGCGCCACAGTCGATAGACGCCGACCGACGACGCGCGCCACGACGGGTGGGCGACGTCGCCGATCGCAGCGAGCAGCGTCGGGTAGACCATCGCGGTGCCGAGCCCGAGCAGCACCGCACCCGCGGCGAACCCTGCGAAAGCGGCGGACATGATGATCACGACGATGCCGAGCGCCTGCACCCACATGCCGGACGCGATCAACCACTTGCGACCGATGCGATCGGACCACGCGCCCGTGAACAGCTGCGCGAGGCCCCAGGTGGCCGGATAGATCGCGGCGAGCGTGCCGATCTGCGCGAGGTCCAGCTGCGCCGCGGCGAAGAACAGCGGAAACAGACCCCAGGCCATGCCGTCGTTGAGGTTGTTGACGAGGCCGGCTTGGCTGACGCTCGACAGGTTCTTGTCGAACAACGAAGTCCGCCAGAACACCTCACGTTGCGTGGGCGTGCGCTCCGTAGGGCGATCGCCGTGCAGCTTGGCCTCGACCGTGACGTGATGCTGAGTCTCGCGAACCACCGCGATCGACAGCAGCAGACCGAGCGCGACATAGGCCACGCCCAGGTAGAACGGCTCCGGGCGCAGACCGAAGCGCGCGGCGACGAAGCCGGTCGCCAGGGCACTGCCCGCGACCGCGAAGTAGCCCGCGAATTCGTTGAGCCCCATCGCCAGCCCGCGCCGGTGTGCGCCCGCGAGATCGATCTTCATGATCACCGTGGTCGACCACGTGAGCCCCTGGCTGACGCCGAGCAGCGCGTTGGCGATCAGCACCCACGTCCAGCTCGGCGCCCACATCAGCAAGAACGGCACGGGCACCGCCACCAGCCAGCCGCCGACCAGCACGTGCTTGCGACCAAAGCGATCCGAGAGTCGCCCGGCCAGATAGTTGGTGAGCGCCTTGCTGATGCCGAACACGACGATGAACGACAGCACCGCGGTCTTGGCCGCGAGCGCGAACTCCTGCTCGGCGATCGACGGCAGGATCGTCCGCTCCAAGCCGACCATCGCCCCGACGAACGCGTTGACCACCACCAACAGCGAGAACTGCCCGAGGTTCTCGCGCAGCCCGAGTCGCACCTCGTTCACGAGCGAGCCCCTTCGCGCTGCGCCTCGACGCGCCAGCCTCGGGCCCGCCACTCGGCGACGCCCTGCTCCATGCGGTGGGCTGCAAAGCCCTTCTTGCGCAGCAGCTGCACGGCGTCGAGCGCCATCACGCAGTAGGGGCCGCGGCAGTACGCGACGATCTCGCGATTCTTGGGCAGCTCGCCCAGGCGTGACTTCAGCTCGTCGACCGGGATCGACAACGCTCCGGGGATGTGGCCCGCGCGATACTCCTCGACCGGTCGCACGTCGAGGATCGTGACCTCCCCGCTCCTCACCCGGCGCAGCAACTCCTTGCTCTCGACCGCCTCCATCGCGCCGCGGTCCTCGAAGTAGTCGCGCGTGACTCGATCGATCTCGGCCAGGCGATCCGACGCGAGCTTGCGCAGTGCGACCAGGAAGCGGGCGACCTCGTCATCGGCCAGGCGGTACTCGACGTAGAGCCCCTTCTTCTCGGCCTCGACCAGCCGCGCCGCTCGCAGCACCTTGAGGTGCTGCGACGCGTTGGCGACCGAGAGCGCCGCCTGCTCGGCGAGCGCCTCGACGGTGCGCGGGCCCTGGCAGAGCAGATCGAGCAGCTCGATGCGCTTGGGGGCCGCGACGGACTTGCCGATCCTGGCCAGCTGCTCGTAGACGGTGTCCTTGACCTGACGGTGGGCGGCGGCCATCCGCTCAACCATTCAACTAGTTGCTTGAATAGTCAAGAACCACCCTGCATCCACGGCTGCGTGCGGTAGCGATCCCACGAGTCGGGCAGCACAGTCACCACCGGGCCTTCGAGCTGGCCGCGCGCCGCGATCCGCAGCGCGGCCACGACGTTGGTTCCGGCCGAGCCGCCGACATACAGGCCCTCCTCGCAGAGCAGCCGCTTGACCATCGCGAAGCTGTCTGCATCGCTGACCCGCTCGGCGCCGTCGATCACCTCGCGATGGAGGTTCTGCGGCACTTCACTGCCGCCGATGCCCTCGACCGCGTACGCGCCATCCGGCCCGAGCGTGCCGGTCTCGATCCAATCGGCGAGCGCTGAGCCGACTGGGTCCGCGAGGATCACCCGCACGTTCGGAAGCGCCGACTTCAGCCGCCGACCGACACCGCTGATGGTCCCGCCCGTGCCCGCGCCCACCACGAAGGCGCCCACCCGACCCTCGGTCTGCTCGAGGATCTCGACCGCGGTCGTGTCCGCGTGCACCTGCACGTTGGCCGGATTGTTGAACTGGTCGGTGAGAAACCAGCCGTTGTCCTCCGCCATCCGCCGCGCGACGTTGCGAAAATTGTCCGCGCTCGACGGTGGCGCGTTCGGTGTGATCACGACCGTCGCGCCGAGAGCCGCGAGCGCGCTGCGCTTGTCGATCGACATCTTCTCCGGCATCACGCACACGAGCCGATAGCCTCGTGTCGCAGCGACCAGCGCGAGGCCGATCCCGGTGTTTCCGGCTGTCGCCTCCACGAGCGTCATGCCCTCGCGCAGGCGCCCGCGCGACTCGGCGTCCTCGACGATCGCCAGCGCAATGCGATCCTTGATCGAGCCGCCCGGATTGAGCTGCTCGCACTTCACGAGCACCGGGACCTGCAGGTGCGCGGCGATGCGCTGCAGAGGGACGAGCGGCGTGCGTCCGATGTGCCGCAGGATGCTCATGCCCGCGAGTCTCACGGCCGAGGATACTTTGGTCGCCCGCTGCGATTCCCGGTCAGTGAAACACGATCAGCGTCTTGTGCTCGATGCTGAGCGTGGCCGCCTCGAACAACGTGTACCAGACCAGCCGCTCGCGCCAGAGCGGGCCGCTGTCCTCGATCGCGCGCAGCTCGGCCTCGCACGCGGCCGTCGGCCGACCGTCCTCGAGCGTGACGCCGATGTGCGGCGCGACCTCGATCAGCTCGCGCAGCAGCGCGTGGCTGGAGCCGAGCATCGTGCCAGGGACGTCGTCGTCGAAGATCGGCTCGCCGATCTCGATCGGCACATAGAGGCCCTCGCAGTCGGAGTGACAGAGCAGGTGCGAGTCGAACATCGTCGAGGCGTCCTCGACCACGGTCTCATGCTCGGGGCGCAGCTGCTCGTCGTCGGGGACCGGCTTGCCCTCGCGCACGTGGGCGAAGGCGCGGCGCAGGTAGTGGATGAAGCTGTACGGGAAGCTCGTGCACGAGTGCGTCAGCTGGTGGAGCGAGCGCGGGAAGCACTCGGGCTCGCGGTGCTCGGGCAGGCCGTTGCGCTGCAGCACCGCGTTGAGCGAGGCGATCGACTGGCGCGTCCAGTCTGCCCCTTCGGAGTCGTGGATGATGAGATCTGCGAGGACACCGATGCCGACGGCGAGGCCCATTGCGGCGCAGTCTCGCACACTTCGATCACGCTCGAAATCAACGCGGCTCGAAGCAGCGGCGGCTCGGCTGGCACTGCTCGGGCGCGCACAGGGCCTTGTCGGGCCCGGTCACGAAGCAGGTCTTGAGGCATTGATAGCTGCTCGACCGACTGGTGTGATAGGCGTCGTGCGTGTCGGCTCCGTAGGCGTGCAGCGCCTTGGTGCGCAGGTGCTTGCAGACGGGGCGCGTGTTGTCGACGCGGATGAACTCGGGCATGGCTGGCTCGTTTCTTTCGCTTGGCGAGGGATCACTCGGGAAGGGCGAGACCCGTGACGCGGTGCAGGACCTCGCGCAGCAGACCCTTGCTCAGCGGGACCTTGTAGGCGTTTCCATCGAGCGGCTTGGCGGGCGCGAGCGCAGCCTCGGCGGCGCGCTCGAACAGCTCGACGCTGGGCTTTTGGCCCTCGAGCAGGCTGGCGGCCTCGCTCGCGTTCCAGGGGATTGGCGCGACGTGGCCGAGCGCGACTCGGACGTCGCGCATGACTCCGTCGGCGCCCATTCGCATGCGCACCGCGGCTTCTGCCAAGGGCCAGTCGTGCGACTGCTTCTCGCGCACGGCCTGGTAGGCGCTGCGCATGTCCTCGAGCACGGGGATCCAGATCGAGGTCAGCACGTCGCCGGGCGCGAGGTTGTGCTCGCGGGTCGGATCTTCCTTGGGCCCGACGAAGATGTCGGCGATCGAGGTCAGCTGCCGCGTCTGGTGGCTCGGCCCTTCGCCAGGCTCACCGCGCTGGACCTCGGCGACCGCATCGAGGGCCAAGAGCGGAGCCGCGAGGCTCGACGGGTGCACGATGAAGCTCGGCCCGCCGCCAAGAATCGCGTTGTAACGATTGTCACCGACGACCGCGAGGCACATGTCGCCGCCCTTCTTGAGGCACACGAGCTCGCGGTTGCGGAAGTACCAGCAGCGCGGCCGCTGCAGCAGGTTGCCGCCGACCGTCGCGGTGTTGCGAATGCCCGGCGTCGCGGCCTGGCTCGCGGCTTCGATCAGCGCCTCGGCGCCAGGCAGCTCGAGCTCGGCCAGCTGAGCCAGGGTCGTGAGCGCGCCGATCTGCGCGTAGAGCTTGCCGTCGGGGAAGTAGAAGTTCGGGTACACGTCTTCGCCGGCCGGCAGCAGCGGCGTGTGGTCGACGACGCCTGCGCTCGGCGACAGCTCCTCGACGTCGCGCAGCTCGACCAACATCTCCGGCTCGTCGAGGCCCTCCTTCATGCGATCGAGCAGGTCGATGCCGCCGGCTCGGAACACGCGTTCGGGCTGGTCGCGGACCAGCTGGCGCGCGCGGTTGAGCTGGGTGGGACGAATCAGTGCGAACGGCTGCATCACTTGCTCCCCTGTTTGGCCAGCACGTCGAGGATCTTGGCCGGTGTGATCGGCAGGCTGCGGACATGCACGCCGAGCGCATCGCCGACCGCGTTGGCGATCGCGGCTGCGGTCGGGATCGTGGCCGGCTCGCCGATCCCGTACGCGCCGGTCGAGTTGTTGCCGCTGAGCACCTCGGTCAGCAGCACGTCGATGCGCGGGACATCCTTGATGCCGCACGGCTTGTACTGCTCGAGGTTGGGGTTGAGCATCACGCCGAGCGCGGGATCCATGACCCGCTGCTCCATCAGCGCGTAGCCGACCCCGAGGATGATCCCGCCGTTGATCTGCGAGCGCACGGTCAGCTCGTTCATCACGCGGCCGCAGTCGTGGATCGCGAGCATCTCGGTGCAGCGGACCTCGCCGGTCCAGGTGTCGATCTCGACCTCGGCGAACTGGACCCCGGCGATCTCCGGCGCGGTGAAGCCCGGGAACGAGCGCGGGTGAGCGCCGAAGGTCCGCGCGCGCACGCCCACGGCGACGATGCCCTCGCCCGAGATCCGCTTGCACAGCTCGACCCAGCTGATGCTCTGGCGGCCGACCGAGACGCCCTCCTGCGACCAGACCAGCTTCTTGACCGAGCTGGCCTCGAGCGCCTTGGCGGCGATCTTGTCGAGCTCGGCCTTGGCGATCTCGGCGGCGTTGCGGGTGGCCGGGGTGATCGACGAGGTGGTCTTGCTGCCGCCGCTGCCGACCCCGGAGCCGAGCGTGCTGTTGCCGATCTCGAGCTCGATGTCCTCGATCGGTCGGTGCAAGACCTCGGCGACGATCTGGACCATGAGCGTCCCGATCCCGCCGCCGATGTCCTGCACGCCGTTCTTGATCTTCACCTTGCCGTTGCGGCCGACCTCGACGGTCACGCGGGCTTCGGTGTCGCCGAAGTCGCCCCAGATCGAGACCGCACAGCCGACGCCCCGGCGCATGCGAGTGTTGCGAGCGCGGCGATCGGCGGCGGCCTTGCGTCGCTCGTCCCACTTGAAGCGCTCGCGCCCGAGCTCGAGCTGCCAGCGACGCACCGGGTGGCCGTCGTGGGCGAGGCGTAGATCGATCGGGTCGACGTTCAGCGTGCGCGCGAGCTCGTCGAGCGCCGACTCGATCGCGAACGCGCCCTGCGGGTGGCCGGGAGCACGAAACGCGACGGCCGGGCCCGCGTGGGTGAACACGTCGGCGCTCTCGACCAGCACGTCGTCGACTTTGGTGTAGACGCTCGACGCGTTGCGACCGACCCCGGCTCCGGTGCCGATGCCCGCGGTCCCGTGCGCCTGCACGTGGATCGCCGTGATCTTGCCTTTCGCGTCGACGCCGAGCTTGACGCGCTGGATCGAGTCGGGCCGGTTGCCGGTGCACAGCTGCTCCTCGCTGCGATCGAGCATCAGCTTGACGGGCTTGCCGGCCTCGCGCGCGAGCTCGCCGGCGATCTTCGCGATCGCGGAGCCGGGCGCGTTGGCGCCGAACTTCGAGCCGAAGCCGCCGCCCATGAACTCGGTGATGACCTGGACCTTGCTGGGCTCGAGCTCGAAGATGGCCGCGAACTCGTCGCGCACGGAGAAGATCGACTGCGTCGAGCACCAGACCGTGGCTTTGTCGCGCGCGTCCCAGCGCACCAGCAGACCGTGGGTCTCGAGCGAGCTGTGGGTGTGGACCTGGGTCTCGTAGGTGGCCTCGAAGGTGCGCGCCGCCTTGCTCAGCGCTCGCTTGGCGTCGCCGCGCTTCTGGCTGCGGCCGGGTCGAACGTTGCCGCTCAGGCTGCCGGAGGCCTTCTCGGCGCCGGGCTCGTCCGCGCCCGTGCGCTTCTCCTCGACGGTGGTCGTGTGCACCTGCGGAGCCGACTCGGCCATCGCCGTGCGAGTGTCGACCACGAACGGCTGCGGCTCGTACTCGACGATGATGGCCGCGAGCGCAGCCTTGGCCAGGCTCGGACGCGTGGCTGCGACCGCGGCGACGTCTTGGCCGGCGAAGATCAGCTTGTCGCCGGGCGCCGCGATCGTGATCGCAGCCTCGACCCCGGGCTGCTTCAGCGCCGGCGCGACGTCGAGGCGCTTGATCACCGCGCACGGCCACGGCGAGCGCAGCACGGCCGCGTGCAGCAGCTCGGGCAGCGCGACGTCGTGGGTGTAGCGAGCGCGACCGCTGACCTTGAGCGGACCGTCGACGCGCTTGATCGGCTCACCGACCACGCGCAGCTGATCGCTCGCATCCCACGGGCGCGGCTCCTCGGGCGGCACCTCGATCGCCACACTCTGCACTTGTCCGTCGTACCCGAGCTCGAGCTTTTGCTTGGCCATCAGGCACCCACCTTTCGCACGCGGATCAGCTCGGTGCCGTTGCGCTTGGCCGGCTCATGGTTGGCGATCGCGAGCACGGCATCGATCACGTGCGGATAGGTCCCGCACCGACACAGGTTGCCGGCCAGCCCATCGGCGACCTGCTCGCGCGTGAGCTTCTGACCCGGATGGCGATCGAGCAGCGCGGTCGCGCTGATAACCATGCCCGACGTACAAAACCCGCACTGCAGCGCGTCGTGCTCGACGAACGCGTGCTGCAGCGGCGACAGCTGATCGCCCGGCGCGAGCCCGGCCACGGTCGTGACCTCGGCGCCCGCGACATCGTGGGCGAGCAGCATGCAGGCGTTGCGCGGGACCTTGTCGACCAACACCATGCAGGCGCCACAAGCTCCGCGATCGCAGACCAGCTTGGCCCCGGTCTTGTCGAGGTCGAGCCGCAGCAGCTCGAGCAAGGTCGTGCGCGCCTCGGCCTCGGTCTTGATGGGCTGGCCGTCGAGCACGAACTCGAGCGGCGCCGGCGAGAGACCGAACGCGCCGTCGGCCGTCGCCGCCGGCGGAGGCGTGTCGGGAGTTTGGGTCGGCGGGTCCTGCTTGGCGCAGCCGGCCACGAGCGTCGCCGTGCCGATGCTGCGAAACAGACCGCGCCTGGTCAGGCCGCGTGACTTGCTGGTGGGCTCTGCCATGCGACGAGCAGGGTAACCGAAGCGCCTCGGCCTCGCCCGAGCGCGTCGTCGGTCTGGCGCCGCCGGAAACCGCTCTTATCGTCACGATCGAACTTCCGCTATTTAGCGCGCAGGAACTTTCGCATCCTTGAAATCATTGAAAATTTTACTATTCGGCGCGCGCGTCGCTTCCGCTATTTCGGACGCCGACTGCCGGTATCTCGGAGCATCGTCAGCCACTCGCTGGCCAAAACGAAGCTGCGGATGCGCTGCGCGCCTGGCTTGGTCGGCGCGATGAACCCCGCCTCGCGCCAACGCTTGAGCCAGTCACGCGCCGTGCGATCCGAGACGCGCAGATGCTCGCTCACCACCGCTGCGCCAAACGGCTGATCGACGTGCTCGAGCCCCGCGAGCAGGCGTCGCAAATTCACCGGCATCTCACCGAGCGGATCGTCGAGGAGTTCGGG
>DATLLB010000718.1:0-8328 GCA_035538075.1 Enhygromyxa sp. | reverse complement strand
GCTTTGAAGGACCGCCGAGCATGGAAGGTCCGCCGAGCTTCGACGGTCCGCCGCGCTTCGATGGGCCGCCGGTGATCGCGAGCCCACCGCCGCTCGACGCCGGCCCGCCGCGCTTCGACGCGGGACCGCCGAGCTTCGACGCTGGACCGCCGAGCTTCGACGCGGGGCCGCCGCGCTTCGACAGCCCGATCGCCGACACGCCCGTGCCCGCGGCTGCGCCCACGCCTGCGCCTGCGCCCGCGCCCGCAGCTCGCCCGTTGATCGAGCCGCAGCCGGAGATCGATCTCCGCCCCGAGTTCGCCGCGCGAGCGACCGTCTTCTTCGAGCTGCTCGCCGATCTCGGCGCGACGCTCGAGCTCCCGCCCGAGGACGGCGAGAAGCAGCGCAAGGCCGCGCGGGTGGGCGCCAAGCGGCGACTGGCCGTGATCGCCCGCAACGATCCGGATCTCATGCTCGAGGAGCTCGGGGCCGAGGCCGACAAGCTGCTGCTCGAGCTGTTCGAGCTCGGCCCGCTGACCGAGCTCGTCCAGGATCCGTCCGTGCGCGAGCTGGTGATCCGCGATCCTCACCACATCTATGTCGATCGCGGGCAAGGTCGCGCGCGCTTCGAGGGCGGGTTCTCCTGCACCGAGTCGCTCGCGCTCGCGCTGCGTCGCTTCATCGATGCGCCCGTGCGCTGGGACGCCGGCGCGCCGTGGCTCGACCACCGCATGCCCGACGGCACGCGCGTGCGTGGAGCCGACTCGAGCGTCGCGCCTGGTGGTCCGGTGGTGGTGATCTCGCGACCGGGCCGGGCCGTGATCGGTGGCTTCAGCCAGGTGCCCGCGCTCTCCGATCCGGTCGCCGAGTACCTGCGCGCGGTCCTGCGTGCGCGCGGCAGCGTGCTGGTGTGCGTCGGGCAAGGCTGCGACGGCACGGCCCTGGCCTCGGCCTGCGCTCACGAGCTCGGCAGCACCGACGCCGCTCACCTCGCGATCGTCCGCGCCGGCAGCCAGCTCACCGGTCCGCACGGGGCCATGGTGCTCGACGCCGAGCCTGGCCTCACGGCCACCCCGATCCGTCTGGCGATCGACACCGGCTCGACTGCCCTGCTGGTCCATCGCGGCGGCGGGGCTGGGCTCGCCAGCGCTTGGGCTGGGCTCCAACGTGGGCTCGCCCAGCTGGTCATCACGCTCGCGGCCGACAATGCCGAGGCCGCCCTCGACGCAGACCTCGAGGGCCTGTTGCTCGGCGGATTCGGGCGCGATCGTGAGGCCCTGCGGCGCCACGTCGCGGCCTCGATCCACGCCGTGGTGGCCGTTGGCCTCAACGCCCGCGGCGACGAGGTCCTGGTCGCCGTCTCCGAGTTCGATGACGGCCGCGTGGTGCCGGTGCTCTCGCGGCCCTCGGCCGACGCGAGCTGGCAGCATCATCGCGCGCCCGCGTTCGTGGCCGAGATGGCGCGCCGCGGTGTAACCTTCGAGCCGTCAAAGTTGGCCTCGCTCGCTCGCTCCTGACTCACACACACCAACTCGATCATGCCTGCTGTCACTCACGCTCGTCGTTCGCTGATCACTCGTTCCACGCTGCTTGGCGGCCTCGCCCTTGGTCTGTGCACGGCCCTCTCGCTCGGGGCGTGCAAGAACAAGAACAAGGAGACCTGCAACCCCGACGACTACGAGTACAAGGAGATCGCGCTGCACATCCAGGCGGCCGCCGATCTCAACCTCGACTCGGAGGGCAACCCGCTGCCGACCGTCGTGCGCGTCTATCAGCTGTCCGGCGATCTCGCGACCCGCAGCCTCGACTTCACCGAGATGTGGGAGGACGGCAAGACCGCGCTCGGCGACGAGTACATCTCCGACAAGGAATTCCAGATCTACGCGGAGTCCTCGGAGACCATCATGATCACCCCCGAGAAGGACGCCCGCTTCATCCTCGCGTTCGGCGGCTTCCAGCAGGCGGTCGGCAACACCTGGTACACGGTCTATCCGATCCCCGACACCTACGGAAAGCAAGCCTGCGAGCTGAAGGCCGAGGAGAAGGATCCGGCCACGCTCGGGCAGCCGTGCCTGTACCTCTACATGGAGCGCAACCAGATCGACGGCGGCAAGAACATCCCGCCGGGCTTCGACAAGGCCAAGGTCGAGACCACCTGCACGCCCATCTACACGCCCAAGGCCGCGCCTGCTTCCGACGGCGGCAAGGACAAGAAGGACAAGTAGACACATGAATCGTAAACACTACGACCGTGTGATCTGGCGCGAGGGGATGTTGATCTCCCCGCAGCACCTGCAGCAGCAGGAGCTGTTTCAGGAGCAGACGCTGCACGAGCGGCTCGCGGCCGCGACCCCGCTCAGCTGGGGCGCGCAGGCGGTCGAGTTCGACGCCGGCGCGCTCAAGAGCGGCCGGCTCGAGCTGACCCGCTTCGAGGCCGTGATGCCCGACGGCACCGACCTGCGCGGCAAGCCGGCCGCGCCGTCGCGGACCATCGGCGATCACTTCCCGACCACCGCCAAGCAGCTCGAGGTCCACGTCGGCATCCCGGTGCTGCGCGAGGGCGTGCCCAACTTCCACGAGCAGGACAGCGAGTGGCGCGGCCGCTACCTCGCGAGCGCGCGCTCGGTCGGCGACATCGTGATGAGCAAGAACGTCCGCAACATCGACGTCGGCGCCCCGGCGCCGGTGTTGCTGTTCGGCGAGGAGAAGAACGAGGACCACGTCAAGCTCAAGGTCGCCGAGATCGTCCGCGACGAAGACGGCTCGTTCACGCTCTCGGACAGCTACATCCCGCCGGTCCTCTACATCGGCGCCTCGCCGGTGATCATGGCCGGGCTGCGCGAGATCATGAGCCTGTCGGTGGTCAAGCAGCGCGCGCTGACGGCCACGAGGCGCCAGCGCGACGCGTCGAGCATCGAGTTCGCCGCCGCCGACGTGACCAAGTACCTGCTGCTCAACGCCATCAACTCCGGCGTGCCGCTGCTCAAGCACACCAGCGAAGAGCCCAAGAGCTCGCCGCTGGCCGCCTACCTGATGCTGCTCAGCTACGCCGGCGGGCTCAGCAGCTTCACCGGCGAGATCGATCCGTCGAGCTTCCCGCGCTTCGCGTTCCTCGATCTGCGCTCGTGCTTCCTGCCGATGTTCCAGCACATCAAGACGATGCTGGGCGCAGCGGTCAAGGACACCAGCATCAAGATCCCGCTCGAGGCCCGCGAGGACGGCATGTGGATCGGGCGGCTGAACGAGCAGCGCATGGTCGACTGCAAGGACTGGGTGCTCGCGGTCGAGTCCGACTCGGCCGAGCAGCAGGTCGCCAACAAGCTCCCGCAGCTGTCGAAGATGTCCTCGTGGAAGGCCATCAGCGCGATCGTCAAGTCGGCCACGCCCGGCGTGCCGCTGCTGCCCACCCACCGACCGCCGCCCGAGATCGCGATCCGACCCGGGCAGGTCTATTTCATGATCAAGAAGGACGACAGCTACTGGCGCGACGTGTTGGCCGAGCGGACCATCGCGATCTACGTGCCGCCGCCCTTCGATCCCAAGCGCGCCAAGCTCAGCTTGATGGGAATTCCTCGCACTGACGGCTGACCGCCAGCCGAAGACGCAAAGCGGCCATGGAACGCATCAACGAGGTCACCAAGGACTGCTTCAACGCGCTGATCCAGTTCCGCTCGCTCGACGCAGCGTCGGCGGTCTCGCCACAGCTGCCGTACCAGCGGCTGTGCGGGTTCATCGATCAGATGCTGACCAACGCGCGGCAGGCCCAGTACGAGGAGATCGACGTCGTCGACATGGCCTACGCCGTGGTCGCGCTCGCCGACGAGATCGCCCTGCACAAGGGCGGATCGATCCGCGACTTTTGGATGCAGCGCCCGCTGCAGCTGCACTACTTCAACGAGAACCTGGCCGGCGAGGGCTTCTTCCACCGCCTCAACGCGGTCATGAGCGACCCCGCCCGCGTCGACGTGCTGCGGGTCTTCTACACCTGCTTGCTGCTCGGCTTTCAGGGCCAGTTTGCGATCCGCGGCGGTGAGCTCGAGCTCGACGCGATCATTCGCCGCGTCAAAGAGGCGCTCCGCAACGCGCTCAAGGATCAGGCGCTCTCGGTCCAGCCGCTGCGACCCAAGGAGGACACCGGCCGCGTCGACGGCTTCCCGGCCATCTGGGTCGCGCTGTTCTTCTTGTTGTTCTCGCTCGGCCTGCTGATCGTGCTGCGCATCGGCCTCAACAAGCAGACCGAGAACGTGGTCGAGCGCATGCAGCCGATCGCCCAGCCGGAGGACGAGGGTAAATGAACCGAAGGTCTAAGTTCGGACGGCCCGCAGGGCCGCCCGCGAAGCGGGCCCGAACGCGAAGCGAGAGGGGTCCGAAATGAAGGCTCTGAAGTACATCTTCGCCGTCCTGCTGATCCTCGCGGTCTGGGGCCTGTGGTGGTGGCTCGATCTGCCGCTGTGGATCGCGATCGTCTCGACCATCGTCATCATCCTGGTCCTGGTCGCGATCATCGTCTGGGGCATCGTCAAGGCCCGGCGCGCGGCCGCGAAGATCGAGAAGGCGCTGGCCAAGCAAGGCGCGGCGCAGGCCGCCGGCGCGCGCCCGGACATGCAGGCCGACATCAACGCGATGTCGTCCGAGTTCAACAAGGCCGTCGGCGCGCTCAAGGGCTCCAAGCTCGGCAAGGAGGCCCTCTACGCGCTGCCCTGGTACGTGATCATCGGCCCGCCCGGCGTCGGCAAGAGCACGGCCCTGCGCAACTCCGGCCTGCAGTTCCCCTATCTCTCGGAGAAGGGCGGCGGCGCCGTCAAGGGCATCGGCGGCACCCGCAACTGCGACTGGTGGATGACCAACCAGGCGGTCATCGTCGACACGGCAGGCCGCTACACGACCGAGGACACCGATCGCGACGAGTGGCTCGCGTTCCTCGATCTGCTCAAGGACACCCGGCCCAAGCGGCCGATCAACGGCATCTTGCTGGCGGTCTCGGTCGCCGATCTCGCGCTCGCCAACGAGTCGGAGATCAACACGATGTCGACCAAGATCCGCGCGCGCATCGACGAGGTCACCAAGCACCTCGAGATGTCGGTGCCGGTCTACGTGCTGTTCACCAAGTGCGATCTGCTGCCCGGCTTCGTCGAGATGTACTCGGAGATGGGCAAGACCGAGCGCCACCAGATCTGGGGCTTCACGCTGCCGGTGATCGGCGCGAACGCGGGCGTCGATCCGGTCGGGACCTTCTGCGATCAGTTCGATCGCCTGGCCGATCGCACCGAGCAGCGCTCGTTCAAGCGCATGGGCGACGAGCGGCGGATCGAGGCGCGCGGGAAGATCTACGAGTTCCCGCAGCACTTCGAGATGCTGCGTGACAACCTCGCCGCGTTCATCGGCCTGGTGTTCACCGCCAACGTCTACGCCGAGACCCCGATGCTGCGCGGCTGCTACTTCACCAGCGGCACGCAGGAGGGCCGGCCGATCGATCGCCTGATGGGCTCGATGGCCCAGGCGTTCGGCATGCAGAGCAACGCGCTGCTCGGCCAGCAGCAGCAGCTCGAGGCGCGCAGCTACTTCCTCGGCAACCTGTTCAACAAGGTCATCTTCGCCGACCGCGAGCTGGCCCGGCGCAGCGCCAAGCACGTGCGCAAGGCCGCGATCATCAAGTGGGCCGGCGCCGGCGGCATCTTTGCGACCGCGGTCGGTCTGTGCGTGCTGCCGATCCGCTCGATGCGAGCCAACCAAGAGGTGCTCGGACGAGTCGACGACGCGGTCGGAGAAGTCGAGAAGAAGAACGAAGGCGGCATCGCGACCGCCGAGCGCCTGTGGCCGCTGCACGAGGCGCAAGCCGAGCTGCACGGCTACGAGCACGACTCGCTGCCGGTCAAGATGCGCTGGGGCATGTACCAGGGCGACGAGGTCCAGCAGCCGACTCGTGCGCTGTTCGGCCGCACCGTCCGCGCCGAGCTGATCGTCCCGCTGATGGACGCGCAGGCGCTCGAGCTCAGTAACTTCGCGAGCCGCTACCCTGGCGATCAGGACGAGCCGCCGACCGACGAGTCGAGCAAGGCCTTCGACTCGCTGCGCCTCTACCTGCTGCTGGCCGGCGACTACGAGGAGTACCGCCCCGACGCGCCGGCCGAGGCGCTCGCGGCCAAGACCATCGAAGAGGACGAGTGGCTGACCAAGCAGCTGGCGCGCTCGGGGGCCAGCGCGCTGCTGGTCGACAGCGAGGGCGCGACCTACAAGAAGATGGAGACCATCGCCCGCACCTACGTGACGGTGCTGCGCGAGGACCCCGAGCTTCGCATCAAGCGTGACGAGCAGATGGTCGAGGAGGTCCGCAAGGTCCTGCGCCGCGCCGACCGGACCGAGGCGTGGCTGTCCGAGCTGATCGCCGCGGCCGCCGAGGTCGACGGCGTCAAGGACCTGACGCTCACGTCGATGAAGCTCGGCACCAACGTCTACAAGAACGACGGCATCCGCATCCGCGGCGCCTTCACCCGGCAGGGCTGGGAGAAGTACGCCCGCACGTATCTGGCCGGCAACCCGGGCGAGTTCGTCGGCAACGAGTGGGTGATCGGCCTGAGCGATCGCGAGGCCCGCGAGCGGCAGATGGCCGATCGCCTGCGCCTGCGCTCGCGCTACTTCGATCAGTACATCAAGGAGTGGGACCAGTTCGTCGCGAAGATCTACGTCGACGCCGCGAGCGATCTGGTCGGCTCGCTGACCATGTTCCAGGATCTCGCCCGCGGCGGCACGCCGCTGCGAGCCCTGCTCAACCAGGTCGCGTGGCACAGCAAGCTCGAGGAAGAGAAGCGCCCCGACGGCGAGGTGCCCTGGTACCACCCCGACAAGCTGCCCAAGGACGTGCGCGCCAAGGTCGAGGCCTCGGCGCCCGACGGCGCGGCCAAGGCCTACTTCGAGAACCGCGACGTGCAGCTGCACTTCGAGCCGTTCGTGAAGTTCGGCATCGACGTCGAGACCGCGGCCAACCCCGAAGACGGCCCGCCGCCGGTCGCCGGCGCGCTGCAGGTCGACAAGTACCAAGAGCAGCTCACGGCCGTCCGCGACGCGCTGCAGGCCGCCGTCGACGATCGGGCCGCGCTCGACGATCTCGCCAAGAAGCTCAAGACCGCCACGCAGGTGGTCAAGGGCCAGATCTCGGAGCAGCAGGAGCCGTGGCGCAGCCGCTTCGATCGGATCCTGCGTCCGCCCTTCGACGCCGTGCGCGGCGTGGTCGAAGGCGGGCAGGCGGCCGGCCTCGGCGGCTCGTGGTGCACGTCCGTCTATCAGCCCTTCGCCGAGCAAGTCGCCGACAAATATCCGTTCAACCCCAAGGGCTACGATCTCCCGATGGGCGAGTTCGCGGCCTGGTTCGCGCCGACCAAGGGCCCGGTCTGGGAGTTCTACACCGCCTCGCTCTCGGCCCGGATCCAGCAGAACGGCAACGCCTTCTCGATCACCGACGCCGGCGCGGCCGCGACCATCTCCTACAACAGCGTGCTGCCCAGCTTCCTGACCCAGTACGCCGACATCGGCACGGTCATGTTCCCGCCCGGCGCCGACAAGCCCAAGTTCGAGTTCGAGGTCCAGATCGACGGCACGCCCGGCGTCTCCGAGATCACGCTGACCGTCGACGGACAGAAGGTCAGCTATCGCAACGGCCCGCAGTCGTGGACCCCGATGGTGTGGCCCGGCGCCGAGGGTGATCCGGGCGCGAGCATCAAGGCCAAGGGCCTCGGCAAGAACGGCGACGTCGTGCGCAAGGGCGACTGGGGCCTCTGGCGTCTACTCGCCGAAGCCACCGTCACCGGCACCGCAGGCCAGCAGGTCTACAGCATCAAGTGGGACCTCACCGATCAGCAGGTCGGCGTGATCACGATCCGCCTGCGACCCAAGCGGGCCGAGACGCCGCTGTTCGGCGTCCCGTCGCGTGGCGTTCGCAAGTACCTCGGCCTGTTCGACTCGCTGAAGGTGCCCAAGTCGATCGTCACCGGCCACGCCTGCCAGGCCGCCGAAGGTGCGGCCGCTCCCGCCGAGGGGCAGTGAGGAGCGACGCGTGACCGGGCCGACGATAGGGTTGTTCGGCAAGACCCCCTCGCAGCGAGACTTCGTGCGCGTCAACATCGGCACGCCGGTCGTGCGGGCGTTCGACGAGTGGCTGCGGGAGAGCGTGATGACGCTGCCTTCGCTGCGCGCCCATCTCCCGCCCGAGCCGCTGCCGTTCTTGTTCCGCGCGCCGGACAACGCCGGCTTCCTGATCGGGGTCATGCGCGGCAGCGAGGACGGGGTCGGTCGCGAATTCCCGCTCGCGATCTTCCACCACCTCGACGGCCCCGCCCACGCGCGCGACTGGTC
>DATLLB010000717.1:0-2593 GCA_035538075.1 Enhygromyxa sp. | reverse complement strand
CGTCTGCCCGAGCCCGCCCGCGAGCCCGAGCCGCCGCCGCCAGCTCCCACTCGCGCCCGCCGACCCACGCGTCCGCGCCCGCCCGCCGAGTCGCGCAGCTCCAGCCTGCAGATCGATCCCAGCCTGCGCGAGTCCGGCAAGCTCGGCCTCGATCTCGACGTGCCCGCGCTGCTGTGGGCCCTGCACGAGCAGCGCTTCACCGGCAAGCTCCGGCTCACCCGGCAGCGCATCGAGAAGCAGATCTGGCTGCACGACGGCGAGGCCGTGTTCGCCCGCAGCACGGCCACCAGCGATCGCCTCGTCGACGGTCTGCTGCGCCGCGGCGTGCTCACGCGTCCGCAGTACGAGACGGCGCGACGCCTCGCCGCCAAGGAGCCGCGCCGCGCCGGCGAGCTGCTGGTCGACGCCGGCTTCCTCAAGGCCCGCGAGCTCGACGTGCTCCTGCGCGATCACCTGGCGCGCGTCATCGACTCCACCTTCGAGTGGAGCGACGGCGCCTGGTCGACCGAGCCCGGCGACCGCACCGACGAGCCCATTCAGCTCGAGGTCCCGATGGCCGCCTTGCTGCTCGACGGCGTCCGCTACCGCTGCGACGCCAGCGAGCTCGAGGATCGCCTCACCCGTCGCGCAGGCGGTCGCGGCCCCCTGGTCCCGCGTCTGCGGACGGGCGCCCAGCTCGGCGACGATGCTTCTGCGGCGCTCGAGAAGACCCTCGAGGAGCTCGGCGAGGACTACCGCCTGCTGCCCGAGGAGGAGTCGTGGCTGCGCCGCTTCGACGGTCGTCATGGCGTCGCCGCGCTGCTGGCCGACGGCGCCGACGAGCAGGCCCTGTTCGCCCTGCTGTTCACGCTCGAGCTGGCCGGTCACGTCGATCTGCGCGAGCGCCCCGAGCCGCTCGTCGCCAGCGATCGCGATCCCGGAGCGCTCGACGGCGAGCGCATCCTCGAGCGTCTTCGTCTCGCGCGCGAGGCCGACTACTTCGAGCTGCTCGGAGTCGGCCGCGACGCCTCGCGCAGCGAGATCCGCCAGGCGTACGTCGAGCTGAGCGCGACCTTTGCCGAAGCTGCGATCGAGGACGCCAGCCGGCGCAGGCACGCGCGCGAGCTTCGCGAGCTGCGCTCTGCCCTCGAGGAGGCGCGCGACATCCTGGCCGATGACGCGATGCGCTCCGCCTATCTCGCGCATCTTGGGGACGAGTGAGTGTCTTCGAAAAATGCGATGAACACGGCGATCGACGAGCATTGTGATGATCTGGTCTCCCGCGCGGTGCTCGGCACCGCCCTCGACGTGATCCACGAGGCCGCGCTCGAGCAGCTCTTGGTCAGTCTGTTGCCGGCGATCGAGGTCGCGTGGGCCGACGGCGCGATCCAGGATCGCGAGCGCGAGCTGGTCGTCCAGTTCGCCCGCGAGTGCGGGCTCGCGGGCGACGTCGAGGCGATGGAGCGGTTGCACGCGTGGCTCGAGGATCCGCCGAACAAGCGGGACACCTGCGCGGCGCTCGAGCAGCTGCGCGAGCTCGGCCGCACGCGCGGCCACGCGATGCTGACCGACGTGTTCACGCGCGCCGAGGCGGTCGCGCGAGCCAGCGGCGGCGTGCTCGGGATCTGTCGGATCAGCAGCGACGAGCGGCGCGCGATCGAGTGGCTCGAGATGGTGCTCGAGGCCACGCCGACCCAGCGCCGTCAAAGCCCCGATCCACTCTCACCGGTGCTCGCGGTGCTCGGCGCGTTCAAGCAGATGCTCGCCGAGCGCTCGCAGGCCGACACCGTGCACCGCGACGTGGTCCCCGACGGCCAGCACAGCATGTGGCCGCAGCCATGCCCGTGGGGCGAGCGCTTCGCCCCGTCGGTGCTCAGCGTGCCGCGCTGCGAGTACCTCGAGTACATGCACGAGATCGTCGGTCGCTACCTGCGATCGCTCAAGGAGAGCTGGTGGGACGCGATCTGCCACGCCGCGATGTACCCGGGCCTGATGCCGATGCGCGACGAGGATCTCGGCGAGCTGCTGTTCGGCCCCCCGTTCGCGCGCTTCTTCTGTCCGCACTTCGATCCGGCCGACGTCGCCCGCTTCGGACCCTTGCTCGAGCAGGCCCGCCAGATCGGCACGCCCTACAAGGTCGACATGAGCCACATCGCGGCCTGCGACGCGCTGCCGGGGCTCCACTGCGCGCCGACGGTCGGGCTGTTCGCGCTGCGTGACGGTCAGCCCGTGGTCGTAGCGATCGAGGTCGACGGCCGCATGTTCCGGCCCGACGCCAGCGAGGCCTGGGAGCGGGCCCGCTACTTTCTGATCCAGGGCTGCTCGGTCTCGGTCGTGCTCGGGGCTCACCCGCAGCTGCACTTCCCGATGGACTCGGTGATCGGCGTGACCCGTGAAGTCGTCCCGCCCGAGCACCCGCTCGCGCGAGTGATCGAGCCGCACGCCTGGCTGCACCTGCCGCTCGACTACGGCGTGATGTTCAACGAGCGCTCGGTCGCCCACAACCATCAAAAAGAGATCTACACGCCGTTCCCGATCCGCCGCGACGACGTCTTCAACCACTTCGTCAGCGAGTTCTACATCGGCACGCCCGGCAACTCGGCGCGGCCACCCT
>DATLLB010000716.1:0-2921 GCA_035538075.1 Enhygromyxa sp. | reverse complement strand
ACGAAGAACCGCGCACTGAACCGCTTGGGCTCGATCGACGGTGTGATCCAGTGCGCCCACGGCACGAGCACGTCGGTCCGCCAGCCGAGGCCGAACCGCTCGAGCACCGCACCGGGCTCCTCGCCGGCGAGCACGCGCTTTCGCAATGCCGCCGCCGACGCCGGTGCGCCTTCGGTCAGCGTCGTCGAGGTCCCGCCCTGCGTGTCGCGCGCGAGCAGCACGCCGGCCTCTTCGAACAGCTCGCGCGCCGCGCACGTGCGCGCGTCCTCACTCTCCTCGGCCCCGCCGCCCGGGAACACGAACTCGCTCGCCATGAACGACGCTCCCTTGCGCCGGCGCAGCAGGAACACGTCAAAGCCCACCGGCGCCCTGCGGAGCAGGATCACCGACGCGGCCTCTCGCAACGCGGTGCTCACCCCGTGTTCGTACCACAGCTCAGTCGATGCGAAGCTCGCCACGCACCGGCTCGTCGTCGAGCCCGAGCCAATCCTCGATCAAGCGCTCGACATAGCGCGCGACCTTCTGCGACGGGGTCTCGAGCACGAGCCGATCCGCCCTGCCCTTGCGCCGCGCGAACACACCGAACCACGTGAGGAAGCCCGCGCGCGGCTGCCGCTCGACGACGAACAGCGCATCGATCGCGCCGGCGCCGAGCACGAACCCGAGGTCACCATCGTGGACCTCGATCGCGAGGTCATCGACGTCGATCACGACGTCCGAGGTGACGATGTTGCGTGCCTGGACCTGGACCCGAATACGCAGCGTCTGCTTCCCGGTCTCGATCCCGCGATACGGCGTTCGCAGCCGCTTCTCCGTCGACAACATCTCCATCGAGACGTCGCTGGGGGGCAGCCGCAAGCGACAACGGCCCATCCCCTCCACTCTACCGCGGCGAGCGCTACGGGACGACGACGAACTCGCGCTTCATCAGGCTGATGATGTTCTGCGCTGCGTCGAGGTCGGTGCCCGGGAAGTTGTCGAGCACCTTCTGGAGCTGGCCGTGGTCGAGGACGAGCTGGAACGTGTCGAGCTCCGATGGGGTCAGCTCGCGCAGCTTGCCGGCGAGCGGCGTCGGCACGGCGAGCGGTGAACCGAGCGGCGGCAGCTGGCGCTGGAGGTTGCGGAACTCGTCGAGCTGGCGGACGCCCTCCATGAGGAGGCCCTCGGTCGACTCGTTCACCTCTTCCATCACCTGCATCTCGGCGCCGGGCTCGAGCTCGAACGTGCCCGTCGCCCAGGTCAGCATGCGGTAGATCGCCTTCTGCGGGCTGACCGCGAAGTCGTCGTTGATGGTCGCGAAGTAGATCGCGCCCTTGCGCATGTAGATCTTGCCGAGCGAGACGCCGTTGTTGATGGCGAGGACGCCGCTCTTGCGGCTCGTCGACAGCAGCTGCAGCAGGTCGGGCAGTGGGATCTCCTCGATCACGCCGGACATCGGCCGGCCCTGCGTGGCCTGCCGCTTGTTGGAGGCATCCTCGAGCTTGCGGCGCGCCTCGGCCTCCGAGGTCTGGCTGATGTTGCCCTCGACCGCGACGACCTTGATGATCGACGTGCCGACCAGGATGCGGTCGCCCTCGTGGAGCAGCGCGCGTCCGGAGATCTTCTCGCCGTTGACGAATGTGCCGTTCGTCGAGCCCATGTCCTGGATGTAGACCTCGGCGTCGGTCGAGCTGATCTTGGCGTGGCGGCGCGAGACCATGTCCTCGACCAGGACCATGTCGAGGTCGCTCGATCGCCCGATGATGATCTCCCGGTTCATGCGAAGCGGGAACTCGCCTCCCTGGTACTTGCCCGAGATGAAGCGGAGAGCGAAACGTGGCCGGTCGTTCATGACTTAGCGGCGCGGGGCGCTTTGCCCACTGCGCAAGAACTCGAAAATTCTAGTGCCCAACCGACGACGGAGGCAAGCAATCGGACCTCCGGATCCTGAGATCAGTCGGTCTCGGGGGCGTCATCGCGGTCCGCGCGGTCGTGCGGCGGCCGCAGCGTGTTGACCACCCGCCGGTAGACCTCGTCGGAGACCACCAGGCTGCTGTGGCCCAGGGGCACAGTCATCGAATTTGCCCCGAGCAGCCGCGTGGTGGGCAGCGGCACCACCCAGTCCCGCGCGGCCGCGATGGTGTGGACCTCGACCCCCGGCGGCATCGGGCCCTGCGCCAGCTCGTCCAGGAACCGGCTGCGGGGCAGCAGCTGCCACGACGAGGTCGACCACAGGCCGAGCGTGACCACGCCCGCGAGGGCCGCCCACGTCCCGCGTAGCGGGGTCCCCATCATGATGAGCTTGCGCACCCGCGCATGGCCGCCGAGCTTCTTGACGTAATAGAGGCCGATGAGGCCGCCCATCGAGTGCCCGATGATGTCGATGCGCTGCGACGGCGTCTGGGCGAGGATGCGCTCGATCTTGCGGTGAATGAGGAACGCGGAGCGACGGATATCGCGCGTGTTGAGCGTCCCGAGGTTGAACGAGACGCAGACGAATCCGTCGGTGACGAGGCGTCGCTCGAGCACGTACATCGAGCCGCGCGTCCCGAGGAAGCCGTGGATGATGAGGACGGGCGGCGCCTCGGGGCTCAGCTCGTCGAAGGCGGCGTCGCGCCGGATCCGATTGCCGCGGGCGAGATGACGCAGATACGACAAGCCGTCGGCGCCGCCCGCGACGTCCTGGCCAATGGTGCTGCGCTTGCCGAGCCAGCGCCCCGGGGCCTCGAGGGCCCAGCGGAGGAGCCACGAGGATGAACGCGACTTCGGGTCTGCCACTTCAACCACGATAATCCGAGAACCCGTCGCTGACGAAGCGGCTGCACTCCTTCGCGTAGGCATTGCCGGCGGCAGCGGCGGTGGGATAGTCGACGACTCGCCACTGGCCGCGGGTGCCAACGGTGCCGAACCGACTGATCACGCAGGTCT
The DNA here is from genome assembly GCA_035538075.1 of Enhygromyxa sp. Taxonomy (GTDB): domain Bacteria; phylum Myxococcota_A; class Polyangia; order Nannocystales; family Nannocystaceae; genus Plesiocystis. The sequence continues at coordinate 14 of DATLLB010000716.1, read as the reverse complement.
GGATGCGATAAACG
>DATLLB010000715.1:0-5968 GCA_035538075.1 Enhygromyxa sp. | reverse complement strand
ACGTCGGCGAGCAGCACTCGATAGCCGGCCTGCGCGGCCACCTGTGCAATGCCGCCGCCCATCTGGCCAGCGCCCAGAACTCCGATGGTCTTGATGTCGATCATGCTGTCTCCACCATCAACGCGACGGCCTCACCGCCGCCGAGGCACAACGAAGCCACACCACGCTTCTTGCCGAGCTGGCGAAGCGCGTGGATCAAGGTCACGAGCACCCGCGCGCCCGAGCAGCCGATCGGGTGGCCGAGCGCGACCGCACCACCGCGAACGTTGATGCGATCGCCGGGGATGCCGAGCTTGTCTTGGTTGGCCAGGGCCACGACCGCGAACGCTTCGTTGATCTCCCAGAGATCGACGTCGGCGACGCTCGTGCCGGTCTTGGTCAGCAACGCCTGCATCGCGCCGGCCGGAGCGGTGGTGAACCACTCGGGCGCCTGCGCGAAGCCGGAGTAGCCCTTGATCACGGCGAGCGGTTTGATGCCGCGCTTGTCGGCTTGCTCGCGCGACATCACGACCAGCGCCGCGGCGCCGTCGTTGATCGAGGGCGCGTTGCCGGCCGTGATCGTGCCGTCCTTGGAGAACGCCGGACGCAGCGTGGCGAGCTTGTCGATGTCGCCGCGGAACGGCTCTTCGTCCTTGCTGACGAGCAGCGGGTCGCCCTTGCGCTGCGGGACCGGGACCGGAGCAATCTCCTCCGCGAACAGGCCCTCATTGACCGAGTTCTGCGCGCGACGATAGCTCTCGGCCGCGAACTGATCCTGGCGCTCGCGGCTGATGCCGCACTCGCGCGCGCACAGATCACCCGCGTTGCCCATGTGGAAGTCGTTGTAGGGATCCCAGAGCCCGTCGTGCACGAGCCCGTCGACCAAGGTCTTGTTGAACAGCCGCAGACCCTCGCGTGCGCCGGGCAGCAGGTACGGCACGTTCGACATCGACTCCATCCCGCCAGCGACGAAAATCTCGCCGTCGCCTGCTCGGATCGCTTGGGCCGCCAGCATCACGGCCTTCAAGCCGGAGCCGCAGACCTTGTTGAGGGTCAGCGCGCCGACCGAGTCGGGGATGCCTGCGCCCTTGCTGGCCTGGCGCGCCGGGGCCTGGCCCACGCCCGCGGGCAGGACCATGCCCATGAGCACCTCGTCCACTTCCCTGCCCTCGACGCCCGCACGCTGGAGCGCCGCCTTGATTGCGACGGCGCCGAGCTCGGTCGCCTTGACCGAGGACAGCGCGCCTTGAAAGCTGCCGATGGGAGTCCGAGCTGCGCTCGCGATGACGACTTCGCGTGACATGTTGGGGTGGTTATAGTGCTTTTCGGCGTGCTCCCGAGAATCGCGAAGCGATTTTTGGGAGTGTGTTTCGGCGCATCGCCGAAGAGCACTGAAGGAGTCTCACGTGAGTTCTTTCAAGAAGCTCCCGATCCTGCGCGCGAGCTCGTCGGGGTACTCGGCCGGCAGCGCGTGCGTGGCTTCGTCGAGCACCTCCCAGCGCGCGCCGGGGATCGCAAACGCCATCGCCCGCAGGCGCGCGAGTGGGACGAAGTCGTCGCGCGCTCCCGCGACGACCATCGTCGGCACGCGTATCTCTGGCAGCAGATCCTCCGCGCAGTGTCGCTGCGCCTGCTCGAGCATGGCCACGAACAGCTCCGGGTTCATGTCGGCCATCTGCCGCAGGTACAGCTCGAAGTCGCGGCTGTCGATGCGATCGGCGTTGACCTCGTAACGCAGGGCAAAGTCGATCGCGCGGCGGCTTGGCAGCAACGTCTGCCACAGCTTCGCGGTCATCTGGCTGGCGACTCGCGTGGCGCCGAGGACGAAGGGCAGCAGGAACGCGAACGCGTCGGTGCCCTGAAACGAAGCGAGCGGCTGACCCGGCGGGCCGGCCAGCGAGATCAGCCCGGCCGTGCGCGCGCGGTGACGACGGTAGAGCTCGAGCGCGACCTGAAAGCCCATCGAGAACCCGAGCGCCACGACTCGATCGACGCGGAGCTCGTCGCACACGGCGGCGGCGTCATCGGCGAGCGTGTGCATGCCGAGCTGCCACGGTCGCGGCGGGCTTGGCGAGTTGCCATGCCCGCGATACTGCATGAGCACGACGCGATGGCTGACCGCGAGCTGCGGCGCGAGCCGCCGAAATGCCCAGCCCGCACAGCCAATTCCATCGAGGATCATTAGCGCCGGCCGATCCCGGCTCGCAGTGCCATCGGCCGGCTCGAGGCTCCGCACGTGGATCTGCGCACCGTCGTCGCGCTCGACCCAGTGACGCAAGCTCCTCGGCTCTCGAGACTCTCCCATCGCTGCTGCACAAAGACCGGCTCGCGCCGGTCTCTCAAAACGGATCGTTCAGCCGCCGATCACTCAGCGCCAGAACGCTCTACTCGTCCTTGCCGCGATGATCATCCTCCATGTCGTCCTCGATGTCGTTGACGCTGGGGAATTTCATGATCTCCTTGCGCGCCAGCTTCCAAGCCTTCTGGACGATCCACGACAGGGAGCGGTCCTGTCGCGTGGCCTCGAGCTGGATTTCCTTCAGCATCTCTTCGGGGAAGTAGAGGCTCTGTTTACGCTTGTCGGAGCTGGCCATTCGAGTGACGTCCCCCGGTCAGGGAGCAACCGCGAAACGGTAGGATAAGGTGGGATCGCAGTCAACGGGGACCGGCCATCCGGGGGGCCGGATCACGCTTGAAAACTCGCGAATCCGGGTACGGGCGATCTCGATCTCGGACTGCAACCGGCGCTCGCGGCTCCACCGCGACGAAGGGCGATCTCCTCGCCGCCGCAAGCCGCCGTGGTCGCCGTGAAACACCTCGCGATGGCCAGCGAACGCGTGCAACCGGCGACCAACGTCGCGGCCCGAGGGCTGCGCATTTCGCTTGTCTGCTCGGCTCCGAGCCGATAAGCTCCCGCCCCCACGTTTCCTCGCGGTTCGTTGGGGCAAGACGAAAGGACGGCTGTCCGGTGTCCTCACACTTGAATCCAAAGCAGCTCGACAAATTCAAATCGCTGCTCAGCGAGAAGCGCCGCAGGCTGCTCGAGCAGGCCAACGAGACGCTCGAGAACGAGATGGTCTTGTCGACCGACGATCGTTTCGACGAGGTCGATCAAGCGTCCAGCGAGTACATGCAGGCGTTCTCGTTCCGGCTGCGCGGGCGTGAGCGGCACCTGCTCAACAAGATCGAGCTGGCGCTGAAGAAGATGGAGGAAGGCACCTACGGGATCTGCGAGGAGTGCGAAGAGCCGATCTCCAACAAGCGGCTCGAAGCGCGGCCTGAGGCCCCGTTGTGCATCCAATGCAAGGAGGCGCAGGAGAAGGAAGAGGCGGTCTACGCTGACTCCTAGCCTGTCCGCCTGACGCACGCGAACAGCGACTTCACGGTTGCGAGTCGCACGGCTCGCCAGGGCTTGGCCTTGGCGGGCCGTCGCATTTCATCGTCGCGGTACGACATTTCCCACCGCGTTTGATAGGCTCCGCCTCGCCCATGCACCCAGTCCTGTTCTCCCTCGGCGAGACGCCGATCCCCGCCTACGGCTTTCTGATCGCCGTCGCCCTGATCCTCGGCTGGATGTTGAGCTTGCGGCTCGCTCGCATCGACAAGCTGCCGGCTGATCAACTCGGCACCGCGTACGTGCTCTCGGTCGGCGGCGGCTTGTTGGCCGCGCGCATGATGTGGCTCTTTCGGCACCCCGAGCACGAGGGCGGTCCGGCGGCGATCATCCAGCTGCAGGCGGGCCAGCTCACCGGCTTCGGCGGCGTGTTGGTGGGGCTGATCATCGCGGGCATGTTCTGCCAGAACAAGAAGATTCCCACGTGGGCGTGGCTCGACTGCGCCGCGCCGGCGTTCCTGCTCGGCATGGTGATCGAGCGGGTGGGCGCGTTCTTGGCCGGCGCCGACTTTGGCCACTACGTCGATCCCAGCTTCTTCTTGTCGGTGCAGTTCCCGGCCGACTCGCTGGTCTACGAGGTCCAGCGACGCGACCTGGCGGGCATGCGACTGCCAGCCGATCAGTCGCTGCCGGTCCATCCCTCGCAGCTGTACGCGGCCGGAGTCGCGGCCGTAGCTGCGGGGCTGAGCATGGTCGTGCGTGCGCGCAGGCAGTACTCCGGGCAGGTGGCTCTGTTCGCGCTCGCGAGCTTCGCGGTGACGCGCTACCTGATCGAGGATCCCTTCCGCTACGACATGACGCCCGAGGTGATCGGGCCGCTCACGCTCGGCCAGGTCACCGCGATCGTGGTGGTGGTCATCGTCGCGGTCGCCCACTTCATGCGCGTCGAGAAGGCGATGCAGGATCCTGCCGGCTTTCGGCAGTGGCTCGGCGGGCCCTGGACGCCGGGCGCCGAGGGCCCGGCCAAGGGCAAGAAGAAGAAGTCGGGCAAGAAGAAGTCCTCGACTTCGAGTGCCGCCCAGCCCAAGACCGACAAGCCCGAGAAGGCCGAGTCGGAGTCCGAGCCCGAGCCCAACTAACACGCATGGCCGAGCGGGTTCCGGTGGTGTTGCTGCACGGCGCGTTGCGATCGCCGATCGGCATGCGCCCGACTGCGCGCATCCTCGCTCGGCATGGCCTCGATGCGCGCGCGTTCGGGTACCCCACCCGTCGGCAGTCGCTCGAGGATCACGCCGCGCAGCTCGAGCTCGAGATCCGCAGGTGGCTGGGCGAGCGCCGTCCGAGCGTGATCGGCCTGCTGACCCACAGCATGGGCGGACTGGTCGCGCGCGCGCTGCTGGCTCGGCCGAGCATGCGGGAGCTCGCGCCCCGGCAGCGGCTGGTGATGCTCGCCCCGCCCAACCGCGGCGCGGTGCTGGCCGAGCGCAACCGCGACCTCGCGCTGTTTCGCTGGGTCTACGGCAAGGCGGCCATCGAGCTGCAGCCGCCGCGCGTCGCCGAGCTGCCGCCGCCACCCGAGAGCTGCGAGACGCTGATCTTGGTGGGCGGCACCGGTGATGGTCGCGGCTACAACCCGGCGATCGACGGCGACGACGACGGCGTGGTCGCGCTCGACGAGACCGCCCTGCCCGGCCTCGCGCCCGAGTTCGTCGGCGGCGTGCACTCGACCCTGCAGTGGCGGCCCGATGTCCTGAAGAAAGCGGCCGAGTTCCTGGGCCGCTGAGTTCAACGACTACAGCCCCCCAGCAAACCGACCGAACATGTGAGGGCGGGAGGCGGGTCCAAGCACTGACTCGCCCCCGTCTGGGGGCGAGCTAATGAGTGAAGAGTCCCAGCGCTGAGCAGTGAATCGCGCCGCCCGAGCCGATCATCGTGGAGGTGGTGATCGGCACGACCGGCACCTCACCGAGCGCCCGCTGTACGGCCTCGCGCGCGTCGCGATCCCAGTGGTCGGGCAGCTCCGGGTAGCTCGGCATCAGGTAGCGATCCGGCAGATGCAGCCCGTTGACGTAGCTGCGCGGGTTGTTCTGCGCACGCGCGGGCGGGGTCGGGACATGCACGACCTCGAGCTCGAGACCCAAGCTCGCCGCCGCCCGCCGGATCCCCAGCTCGGCCGCGCGCAGCCGCAGCGAGTCCTCGCTGTCGCCGTCGAGCTCGTCGATCAGCGTGGTCATCAACAGCCGATCGGGCGCGACGAACTGGGCGATCATGTCGGCGTGCTTGGTCGCCTCGCCGAGCAGCGTGGGCACCAGCGCGGTCGCACGACAACCGATCTGCGTGAGCAGATCGGCGAGGTCCCGCTCGTCCCAGACGATCCCCTGCATGTCGAGGTACTCGCGGGTCAGCACGCACAGCCCCGCGCCGTTGCTGATGAAGGCCCCACCGTCGAGCGGCCACGGCAGCTCGACCACCTCGGTCGAGAACGCGCGCCCGAGCAACACCGGGGTCTCGTCGTCCTGCCGTCGGTTGGCGTCGTCGTAGTCGGCGTCGAGCCACAGCGGGCGATCGTCCCGTCGCAGCTGGATCGGCCCCCAGTCGCGCACCCACGGCGTGTCGACGCTGCCGTCGAACACCGAGATGCGATCGCCATAGCGA
>DATLLB010000714.1:0-10721 GCA_035538075.1 Enhygromyxa sp. | reverse complement strand
GTCCCCCACAATCCTCGTCGCCGGTGATCTGGATGCCATGTCGGCGGTGTTCGATCAGATGGAAAAAACGCCACGCGTCTTGCCGAGCTATCCAGATTCGATCCGCGGGTTGCTGCACCGGAAAATCTGGGAGTCGACCGTGAGCGAGGCGACCTCCGGGGATGCACGTGGGTTTTTTGTCAAACCCCGCGACCGCGAGAAGCGATTCACGGGCTTCGTGTACGACGGGCCGCTGGACAATCCGGGCCTATCCGGCGCGTCCGCAACCACGCGTATCTACTGCAGTGAGGTCGTCGACTTCGTCTCCGAGTACCGAGCCTACGTCGTCCGCGGCTCGATTCAGGCGGTAGCCCAGTACGCGGGACCTACCGAGGCGCCACCCATCGAGATCGCAGAGACAGCCCTCGAGCTCCTCGAGCGGGCAGGAGAATCGGTCGCCGGCCACTCCATCGACTTCGGACGACTCGCCGACGGCCGCCCCGCGTTGGTCGAGTGCAATGAAGGCTTCGGATTGGGTCTTTACCCCGGAGTCGATGACGACGTGTACTTCGAGCTCCTCGAAGCACGATGGGTCGAGCTGATGTTGCAGGAATAGGCCCGAGCGAGCGACGCTCAGTCCGGGAATCGATAGGTGTTCTCGATGACGAAGTCGCGCGGGTGCGGGGCCGGGACGCGGATGAACCCGACGCGATCACCCACGACGACCTCGCGCTCGATCCGGCAATCCGGCGTGCAGCCGAGCGTCTCCATCCAGTGAAAGCGCAGCACCACGTCGCGGTTCGGCGGCGTGCCGGCGACCTCGATGCGGTTGATGCTGGCGGTCACCTTGCCCTTGCCCTCGACCAGGCTGATCGGCCCCTTGACGTAGTAGATCAGCATGTCGTCGACGAAGCCCGCGCGCGAGAACAGCTGCGTCTGCGCGTCCCACCACGGGCTCATGTCCTGCTTCTTCACGACCACCCAGCGGATCGCGTAGGTCTGCAGATAGCGGCGCATCTGCTCGGCGTCGTAGGGCGGCTCGAGGGCGACGCGGCGAAACCAGTTGGCGTCGCTGTGCTCGATGTTGCGGACCAGGAAGCCGCCGACCACCTGCGCCTTGGTCCTGGCCATCACGTACTCGCCGAGCACCTGATCCTGGATCAGCCAGCGCGCCTGCCCGTCATCATGCTCCGCGATCCAGCCGACGATGCCCTCCCAGTCGTGCTGATCGTCGTAGCGATACCCCGGCGTGAGCGCGTGCCCAAGCATCCCGAGCGGCACCACCCGCCCGTCCTCCAAGTGCTGGCGATCCGGCAGCGACGGCGCAAAGAAGTACAGCACGTCGCGGAGCACGTACTGCAGCGCAAACACCAGCAGCACCAGCGCGAGCGCTCGCTGACCCGCCTGCATCCCTCGCCACGGACGCGCGCGCCAGCTCTCGCGCAACCACCAGCCGGCCGGGATCAGCAACGCGAACCCGAGCGGCAGCGCATGCCGATACGGCTGGATCTGCGCGACCGGGGTGTAGCCGCCCAGGTACGCGAACGCGGCCATCACCACGATCAGCACCAGGAACGGCAAGCGTCGGCGATCGCCCGCGCGTCGCCACGATCGCAGCGCGAACAGGGCCAAGAACAAGCACAGCACCCGCACGGCCGTGCGCGCGCCGATCCACCCCTGGGTGTGGGGATCGTGCAGCAGCCCGAGGAAGTCGTAGAACACGAACGACAGCCCGCTCTGCTCGAAGTAGGCCGAGTCGAGGATGTAGTGGAAGAAGCGCAGCGAGCTGCGTAGCCACCAGCCGTTGACCACGAGTGTCAGCGCTGCGATCCCCAGCGTGATCGCGTGCTCGGTCCAGCGCAGCGAACGATCGATCAGCGCCGCGCGGATGTACTCGGCCAGCATCGGCCCGGCCAGGATGAAGAACACGTATGGATGCACGAGGTGCGCGAGCGCCAGGCTCACGGCGCAGCCGATCGCGAAGCGGAGCTTGCGGTCCGCCAGCCAGCGGTGAAACAGCGCGAGCGGAAGCAACGCGAAGTAGGCCACGAACACGTAGGACACGGTGCCGATGAACCACATCCAGCGCGTGAACGAGTCGAAGCCCCACAGCAGGATCGCCAACCCGGCGGTCGTCAGCGCGGCCGCTCGATCGAGCCGCATCACTCGCGCGGCCGCGTAGACGACCACGGGCATGAGCACGTGGATCGCCAGCACGAACGCGTTGTAAGCCTTGCCCTCGCCGACACCGAGCTGCACGAGCGCCCACGTCCACAGCTCCCAGCCCTTGTTGTCGGCGTCGAAGATCACGCCGTTGGGCGCCCCCGCGAGCAGCTGCACGTCGTACGCCCAGTGTCGCCCCGCCGTCTGCCAGGACTCGAGCGCGCGCCGAACCTGCTCGGCGTGGGTCGCAAAGTCGCCGCGCGTGTAGGGGACTTCGGTCAGCAGCGCCGAGCCAAAGTAGTAGCGGACCAGCAGCGCATGCGTGAGCGCGAGCGCAGTCGCGACGAGCACGAACACCCACGCATGCGCGCGGGTGCTGCTGCGATCGTTTTGGTCCCGCTCGCTCACCACTTCGTGGCCGCCCCGGCTGGCGTTGTAACACAAGCCGAGAGCGTCCGACCTCGACAGGCCGGACGCTCTCTTGGATCCTCGACGCGCGATGGATCACTTCAGCAGCGCAGCGCCGAACATGTCCCCCGGCTCGTCGGTGCCGAGCCCCGCCTGATCGATGAAGCGCTCCGTCGCGAGCCCCAGCGAGTAGCCGCGAAACAGGTACACGCCCCCGACCGGCTGCTCGGAGCCGGGCGCCTCACCGGGAGTCCCGATCGCGAGATCGTCACGGAAGTCACCCACGAAGTTGCCACTCGCCAGCTCGTCGCCGAAATACTCGTAGGGCTCATTAGCGCCGAGCCCCGACTGCGTGAGCGGCTGCAGCAGGACCAAGCTGTTCGGATCGCCGCGGAACACGAACACCGTGCCGGCATCCGGGGCCGCGCCGACATTCTTGCCCGGCGCACCGATCGCGAGATCGTCACGCCCGTCGCCCGTGTAGTCGCCGGCCGTCAATGCGTGGCCGAAGCGATCGCCGGCTTCGTTGTGCGCGAAGCCCTTTTGCGTGATCGCCTGCCGAGCCTGCAGCCCCTTCGCGCTGCCACGAAACACGAACACCGCCCCGGCGTCAGGCTCCGCTCCCGGACTCTCACCCGGCGCGCCGACGGCCAGATCATCGCGACCGTCGTTGTTGAAGTCGCCGGTCGTCAGCGCGTAGCCGAACTGATCGTCCTCCTCGTTGACCCCGAGCGGCGCCTGGTCGAGCGTGCGGTCGGGGGTGAGCCCCTGTGCGGTGCCGCGGAAGATGAACACCACGCCCGAGCGCTCATCGGGTCCCGGCGCCTCGCCGGGCGCACCCACGGCCAGATCCGCATGGCCGTCGCCGTCGTAGTCACCGGTCGTGAGCGCGGTCGCAAACTTGTCGCCCGCCTCGTTCATGCCGAGCCCCGACTGATCGATGGCCTTGCTCGGCACCAGCCCCTTGGGCGAACCGAGGAACAGGAACACCACGCCCGAGGGCGCACCGTCGCCGAGCTCCTCGCCCGGCGCACCCACGGCGAGGTCGTCGAAACCATCCTTGTTGAAGTCCGCCGCGGCCAGCGTCTCGCCGAATCGATCGCCGAGCTCGTTGGTGCCAATCCCGGTCTGATCGTGCTTCGAGTAGGCCCGCAGCCCGCCCGCGGTGCCCTCGAAAACATAGATGGCGCCCGAGCGAACCAGCCCCGGCGCCTCGCCGGGAGCCCCGACCGCGAGATCGATCTCGCCGTCACCGTCGAAGTCGCCGGCCGCGAACGCGCTGCCGAATTGATCGCCGGCCTCGTTGATGTCGAGCCCGCCCTGATCGATGAATTCCGTCGGCGACACGCCATAGCCGGATCCCGCGAACACATACGCCGCGCCCGAGCGCGGGCTGGCCCCCGGCGACTCTCCGGGCGCGCCGACGATCAGATCATCACGGCCATCGCCGACGAAATTGGCCGCCATCCCCGACCCGCCAAAACCGAGCAAACCGCCCAGCAACGCCGCGCCGCCGACATACTTAGGTATGGATCCGTATTTCATGACATCTCTCCCGGACAAGTGTCCAAATGTGGGTTATCGACAATCAAGATGATTCACCAAGTGCCATCGACAAGCGGCGTCGGGCTCTCCACGCGCTGCGCGGGCATTACTCGAGCGCGAAGCCAAACAGGTCCTCGGGCTCCTCGGTCTCGAGCGCGGTCTGGTCGATCAGCGTGTTGCCTTCGAGCCCGAGCGCGACCCCGTTGAACAGGTACACCGCCCCGGCCGGCGGCACCGCGCCCTTGCCCTCGCCTGGGGCCCCGACCGCGAGATCATCCCGATAATCATCGATGTAATTGCCGCTCGACAACGACGCGCCGAAGTTGTCGTCGGGCTCGTTCGCGCCGAGCCCCGACTGGCTGAGCATCTGCAGCGTGACCAGCTGATCGAGATCGCCGCGAAACACATACACCGCGCCGGTGTGCGGGTCGTTGCCCAGTGTCTCGCCTGGCGCTCCGACGGCGAGCTCGTCGCGGCCGTCACCGTTGTAGTCGCCGGCCGTCAGCGCGTAACCAAATTGATCGCCGAGCTCGTCGTGATCGAGCCCGCGTTGATCGAGCGCCTGCGTGGCCAGCAGACCCAGCAACGTCCCGCGAAACACGTAGACCACCCCGGATTTCGGCTCCGGCCCCGGCGCTTCACCCGGGGCCCCAATCGCCAGATCGGCGTGGCCGTCGTCATCGAAGTCGCCGACCGCGAGCGCGCTGCCGAACTGGTCGCCACGCTCGTTGAGACCCAGCCCGCTCTGATCGAGCGAGCGATCCGGCGAGAGCCCGCTGATGCTCCCGCGATAGACATGGACCACGCCTGCGCTCGGCTCATTGCCCAGCGCCTCGCCGGGCGCTCCGACGGCCAGGTCCGCCCAGCCGTCCGCATCGAAGTCGCCTGCCGCCAGGCTCGAGCCGAAACGATCGTAGGCCTCGTTGCCGTCGAGCCCGATCTGATCGAGCACCTGCAGCGTCAGCAAGCCCAGCGGCGAGCCGAAGAACACCACCACGCGCCCGGCCAGGATCGCAGCACCCTGCGCCGCGTCGGGAGCCCCGAACGCGACATCGTCGAACCCGTCGCCGTTGAAATCGCCAGCGGCCATCGCCGCGCCGAATTGCTCACCGTCTGCGCTGCTGCCCGACCACGCCGGATCGACCAGCCAATTGCCGCGTAATCCGGCCGGGCCGCCCAAATACTCGATCGCCGCGCCCGATTGCACGCCCGAGGGGTTCTTGCCCGGAGCCCCAATCACCAGATCATCCCAGCTGTCACCGTTGAAGTCGCCGGCTGCGAACGCGCTGCCGAGCCGATCGCCGTCGCGCTCGAGGCTCACGCCGCCTTGATCGATGAGCAGCTCCGCGCGCACGTTGAACGAGGCGCCGCGGTACAAGAACGCCGCCCCGGCGCGCGGGCTCACTCCGGGCGTCTCGCCCGGCGCACCGACGACGAGATCATCATGCACGTCACCGACGTAATTGCCGGCCAGCCCGGATTGCGTGAACCCGAGCAAGCCAGCAAAATACACCGCGCCGACGATGGATTTGCCTACAAATCGGCATTGCATGCAATTCAAAATGACGCACCGGGTGCCATGAGCAAGGGCGCCCGCAACGATACACGCGAGTTGGGATATTGCTACTCGCAAATTGCCGCGCCGAACAGATCTCCGGCCTCGTTGGCGCCGAGCTTCAGCTGCGTGATGAACTGCTGCGGCAAGAGCCCCAGCGCGGAGCCGCGAAACAAGAACGCCGCGCCCGAGCGAGGATCGGCCCCAGGTGCTTCGCCCGGGGCCCCGACCAGCAGATCGTCGCGGCCGTTGGCCACATAGTCGCCGCTCGACAGCGTCGCGCCGAAGCGATCGCCGCTCTCGTTGGTGCCGATGCCCACTTGCGTGATGAATTGCCACGGCTCGAGCTCACGCTCGCCGCCCACGAACACGAACACCGCACCCGAGCGCGGATCGGAGCCTGGCGACTCTCCAGGCGCGCCGACGGCCAGATCAGCGCGACCGTCACCATCGTAGTCGCCGCTCGACAGCGCACGACCGAAGTCGTCGCCGGCCTCGTTGACCCCGAGCCGCTCCTGCCCGAGGAATTGCTGCGCGACCAAGCCCTCGTCGCTGCCGCGAAACACGAACACGCCGCCCGACTTGGGATCGGAGCTCGGCGCCTCCCCGGGCGCGCCCACGGCCAGATCATCGCGACCATCACCATCGAAGTCGCCGCTGGCCAGCGCAGCGCCGAAGCGATCGTCGTCCTCGTTGGCGCCCATGCTGTCCTGCGTGAGCACCCGATCCGGCGCGAGCCCGCTCATGACCCCGCGAAACACGTACACCACGCCCGAGCGCTCGTCCGATCCGGGCGCTTCGCCGGGCGCTCCCACGGCCAGATCGTCGCGTCCATCACCGTCGTAGTCGCCGACGCACAGCGCAGTGCCGAAGCGGTCGCCGAGCTCGTTGACGCCGAGCTCGGCTTGATCGACGAAGCGCTGCGGCAGCAGCCCCGCCGAGCTACCGAGGAACACGAACACGCCGCCCGACACCGGGCTCGTTCCAGGCGCCTCACCGGGGGCCCCGACCGCGAGATCGGTGTAGCCGTCCCCGTTGAAGTCACCGGTCGCGAGCGTCGCTCCAAACCGATCGTCCTCTTCGTCCGCACCCAGCCCTCGCTGATCGAGCACCGCGGCCGGCGTCAGTCCGGCGCCGCTGCCGAGCAACACGTACACCGATCCCGAGCGCGGGCCAGAGTCGATGGCCTCGCCAGGCGCACCGATCGCCAGATCCTGCTGACCGTCGCCGTCGAAATCACCGGCCGCCAACGCGGCACCGAATTGATCGCCCTCCTCGTTGGCCCCGAGCCCGCTCTGATCGAAGACCGTGACCCCGGCGGCGCCGGCTGCCCCTCCACGCAGCAAGAACACCACGCCGGATCGCGGGCTCCATCCCGGCCCTTCGCCGGGCGCTCCAATGACCAGATCGTCGCGCCCGTCGCCGACATAATCGGCCGCGAGCCCCGATCCAGCGTGCGCGAGCAGGCCCCCGAGCGATGCTCCGGCGCCGACCAATGTTGCTAGAAATACGCGGTTCATGGGATTGTCCCCGACAATGGGAGCATTCACGAGCAAGCTGGTGTTTCAGATTGCTCCGCCGTGCCGCGGCGAACCATCGATTTGATGTCGCGCGACGGGTGGGCTCGTCCACCTCATGGTTGTGTCTCGCTCGCGCGCGGGCGCAAACCCGAACGCGATTGCACGCAAAGCGTGCGTAACCATTGTGTCGCGTCGCGAGGCTCGGCATCATGGCAGCGTGCCTCGCTCGCCGATCGTGCTGCTCTGCTCGGTGCTCGCCTGCGGGCCGCGGGCCACGTCGAGCATCGAGTCGGCCGCCACCAACGACCCCTTCGCGAGCGAGCGCAAGCAGCTGGTCGATCGCCACCTGCGTGGCCGCGACATCGCCGATGCGCGAGTGCTCGCCGCGATGGAGGCCGTGCCTCGCCATCGCTTCGTGCCTGCGGAGCTGCTCGAGCTCGCCTACGAAGACCGTCCGCTGCCGATCGGCCACGAGGTCACGATCTCGCAGCCCTACATCGTCGCGCTGATGTCCCAGCTCGCCGACGTGCAGCCCGGCGACCGCGTGCTCGAGGTCGGGACCGGCTCGGGCTATCAGGCCGCCGTGCTCGCCGAGCTCGGGGCCGAGGTCTACAGCATCGAGCGCATCGAAGCCCTCGCCACGCAGGCTCAGAACCTGCTGCTCGAGCTCGGCTATTCAGACGTGCGTGTGCGTCACGGGGACGGCTACGCCGGCTGGCCCGAGCGTGCGCCCTTCGACGCGATCCTCCTGACCGCCGCACCGCCGACCATCCCCACCGCGTTGACCGATCAGCTTGCACGCGGCGGCAAGCTCGTCGCGCCCGTCGGCGCGGAGCTCGGCTGGCAGGAGCTGGTGGTCATCGAGAAGACCAAAGACGGCTTGCGCAGGCGGCGAGTCACCGACGTCGCATTCGTGCCGATGCTGCCGGGCACTACACCAGAGTGAGTTCGACAGCCGGTACAATCACCCGCCATGACAACCGACCCGCAGTCCTGGAACTCGCGCTACGCCGAGGGCAGTGATCGCTGGACCCTCGACGCGGCCCCGCCCGTGCTCGAGCAATTGATCACGACCTATCGCGAACGCCACCGCGTGTTGGTGCCCGGTGCCGGCCACGGTCACGACGCGTTCGCGTGGGCTCGCGCCGGGCATGAAGTGGTCGCCCTCGATTTCGCGCCGCTCGCCGTCGCCTCGATGCGCGAGCGCATGCGCGAGCAGGGCGTCGCCTTCGAGGCGCTCGAGGCCGACGTCACCGCGCCGCCGATCGAGCTGCGGGGCGCGATCGATCTGGTGTGGGAGCAGACCTGCCTGTGCGCGCTGCAGCCCGACGATCGCCGCGCCTACCTCGAAGCGATGGCCACGATCCTGCGCCCAGGCGGAACCATGGTCGCGCTGCTGTGGAATCACGGCAACGAGGGCGGTCCGCCCTACGACATGCCGCCCGTGTTGGTCGAGCGGCTGGTCACCGGGCTGTTCTCGATCCGCAAGCGCGAGCGCGTCGAGCCCTCGCTGGCGCGGCGTGATCCCGAGTGGCTCTGGTGGCTCGAGCCGATCCGCCGCTAACTCGACGCGTCACGCAGCCGCGCGGCCGACTGCGCGGGCGGGACCGAATTGATGTACATGTCGCCGCCGAGCTCGAGGCCCGCCAATTGACTGCTGCGCGGCTGCAGCTCGAAGTGCCAGTGGAATCGCCCGCTCGGGATCCGATGCAGCCAGAGATTGAATGGCGGGTTCGCAAGCCCCTGCTGCACCGCACGAAACAACCCATGCAGCGCCTGCGCGAGCGAGGCGACATCGGTCCGCAGAAAGTCGTCGCCGCAGTCGAGCGGCAGCAACCAGGTCTCGTGCGGCAAGCGTGGCACGGTCGGCGCCAGCACGGCGTGCGCAGGCGCCCGCAGGATCATGCGCCCCTCCGCGTCTGCGCTGGCCAGCGCCGCACACCACGGACACTGCTGCAGCTCGGCCGCGCGCGCCTGCTCCAATTGCAGCCGCGGCGGCAGCTCGGGCAGGCCCAGGATCTGGCTGTGATTGTGCACGATCGAGGCCCCCGCCAGCGCGCCCACGTTCTTGAACAGGAACGCACAGTGCACGCCCGGCCGCTGCTCGATCGCGCGAATGCGTCGCTGCCAGATCGCGATCACGTCGCGCCAGTACGACTCCTCGAGATCGGCCGGCTGCTGACAGTGCAGGTCGCCCTCGGCGATCACCTCGTGGTGAGCATTGCCCGGGTACTTGTTGGGAAACGCCCGCACCCGCCAGCCTGGGCTGTTCGGCGCTGATCCGTCGGCCCCGGCTGCCCGCACCGCGTCGACCTCGGCCGGCGTCTCGTGCTCGGCGCCCGGACAGAACGGGCACGCGCCCACGGTCGGATCGTGCGAGAGCTTGGGACGCTTTTGTCGCTGCGGAGCCATGAGCACAGGCCGGCCGGTGGTCGGCTCGACCAGCGCTCGCGGAGACGGATCCGATTCGTCAGTCATGGTGAAGCCCCTCGATCCACGCGCGAACGGCCGCCTGCTCCGAGTCGGAAAGCGGCTGATCCGGCGGCATGTCGCCGGCCTCGATCCGCTCGCCGATTATCGCGGCCCGCCGAATCACCACGTCGGCCTGCGAGAGATCGAGCGTGTCCACGACCTCACCACCCGCGAAGTGACAGGGCCCGCACTCGCCCTCGAGCGTGCTGGCGACCGCCTCCGGCAAGCGCTCGCGGCCAGTGATCTGCGGCCGCTCGTCGCTCTCGACCGTGCTCACGAGCGGCCGCGCCTGCGCCTGCGAGGGCACGTCCGAGAGCCGGATCGGCTCGATCGAGTACAGCGAATCGAGCGGCACGTCGCTCGACCACGCGTGGCACACCACGCAATTGCCCACGTCGCTGGGCCACGGCGGCATCAGCTTCATCTCGCCGACATACGCGTCGAGGTTGCGCAGTCGCTCGGCCGCCACGTGGGCGATCAGTTCTTTGGCGCGCGTCCGCGGCTCGCCGATCTGCGAGAGCTCCTCGTAGATCACCCGCGCCTCGGTCGAGCGCCCGAGCACCATGTAGCCCTCGGCCAGCTCGAACATGAAGTTCTCGCGCGTGTTCGGGCAGTGCAGCGGATCGCGTGCGCCCGGCCGCAGCTCGTCCCAGCGCGCGCGCAGGACCTCGAAGTAGGCGACCGCCTCGCGGACCCTGCGTTCACGCTCGAGCGGGATGTTGCCGGCGAAGAAGAACGCGAAATTGCCCGCCAGCGCGTGGAACTCGATCGTGTCCGGGTGCCTGCGCACACGCTCGGCCAGCTGCGCTTCGAGATCGGTGACCAGCCCGAGCGCCTCGAAATTCTTCCCCCGATTCTTGGCCGTCAGCACGCGCCCGAGCATGAAGAAGCTGTAGGCCACGAACTCGCTGTCGCTCATGCTCGCAACCGGCTCGTCCCCGAGCAGCGCGGCGTAGACCTTCACCTGCATCTCCGCCTTGGCGTAGTCACCCGCGACCGCGCGCAAATTGTAGAAGCGCCCGAGCGAGCGGTTGAGCAGCGCGTCGGTCGGATCGAGCGCGAACGCGGCCTCGAGATCC